>NZ_JAJCPX010000016.1:0-62998 GCF_020563125.1 Longicatena sp. 210702-DFI.1.196
TAGGCGGTCTTGAAATATAGACATATTTCGTATCGCCAGCAACTTCAACATTATCAATACTGATAGAGCCATCATCAGGTAGGCTCAGCAATTTAAAAATATAAGAATAATCCATGAGTTACCTCCTTTTAACAGAGAGCATAACCATGAAATATTATAAATAAAGAAACAGGCAGATTCACCTATTTCTCATTTGAAATAACCCCCTAAAGTCTAGACCCCTAAAGTTGCCCCTAAATTTCAGACCCCTAAAGATTTTGGATACCCTTTTCATTTTCCACTAGTATTACAGCTTTTTTCTTAAGCTGGTATATCATCAGTTATCACTGGTTTCTTAATCATCTTATTCAATTTGGTATATGTTACCGCTATTAAGCAAAGGATGATGTCAAAACTAGCTGGCAATCAATCGTTTTCAGCCATCTTGTTTTTAAACAAGATGTTGTTATTTTCGAGCATCTGCAGATAAACAAAGATGTCGTTATTGGTAAAGACACCATCTTTCAGAATGTTTGCTTCTTGTAAAACAGGGTCATTGCCATCTGCAATCAGGATATCCAGATAATGTGCACAGATCGGTCCGCAATCCTCTAAGAAGCTTCGATGAAACAAGCTAGGTGTATGATCAACAGCATAATGCAATATCCCATCAATCTCATACACCGGATGGGTAAAGGTTGTTGGTTGAGAAGATTCAATGGCACAATGTGCATCGCAGCTAACATCAATGATCATCGCATGTGGTTTCATCTTTTTTAGATCACTGAGATACAAAATGTGATCACTTCGTTCAACATCCCATAAAATACAATTTATGATAACATCATATTCCTGAAAATGATGAAGAAATGCTTGTTCAGCCTTACGTGGATAAACATCCACATAAGCACCTAGCTGATACAATATTTGCATAGCTCCTTTTGCTGTGTTGCCATTTCCTAAGATTGCTACTTTCTTCCCTTGAGGAAGTGTTCCGTATAATTGAAAAGCATGTAAAACAGCAGCCTTGCCAGCCAATTCACTGTTTTTATAGAAAACAGCACGACCTTCCTCATACATGTTTTCCCAGGCAAAGGCATTCATTTTTTTACGCATCAGCAATTCTGCGCGTTCTTTGGTTTCGGCAGGATGTACCCAGCCAAACAAAATCGTGCCATCTGCCAGATCCTGTAGATAGCTGGCATCTCCGATTTTTGGGTCGCAGATGATTTGCTTTCTCATCACTTCTTTAGGATCATCTATATGAGCGCCACTAGCTCGATAATCCTCATCTGAAAATCCGCATATCTCTCCATAGCCATGGCAGAGATACAGTTGTTCCTTGTGTTTCATAGATGCGATGTCGCATGGACGTAAAACGCGGCGATGTTCATGTTCTTTTGTCGGAATCATTAATCCTACGGTATTCATGAGATCATCTTCTTTCATGTTGCATCCTTAGTATAACATAGATGAAAACAGAAGGAAAAGAATTCATGAAATCCTTTCGCAAACAGAAAAGGGTATGCTATAATTACTAACAGAATAGAAAGTAGGAATATCATGGAACAAAAAGAAACCTTAGAAGCCGTAGAAACAAAGGAAGTAACGGCGGAATCTGTAGATTTTCAATTTGAAACGGTGTTGAATGAAATCTATCAGGATTTTAAAATTATGGATGAGCATGTAGATGCCGGATTAGATGCACGATTAAAAGAATTGTTGACGCATACCGAAAATGAGTTAACAAGTGAAGAATATATGAAGCTTATGTATATGGAAGGATTGAAGTATGAACAGCAGGAAAATAAAAATGCTGCACGCTTTTGTGCCATGCGCATGCTGAAAATTAAGGAATGCTATGAAAATCCTAAGAAAAAACGTCCGCGTTTTTTGGATATGATTCCTTATACGATACCGGAAGAAATGCTTGAGTTTATTGAGCGTTACACGGATTTTTTGGAAGATACATATAACTTCATCAGTAAACGTTTGTTGTTAATTACTGCTGGTTTAGTTGTTATTATCCTTTTAATCTTTATCCTTGTTTTAAAATTGAATTTTTTAATGTCACTTATAAATGCTGCTTTGATTGGTTTATTGAACTATATCCTACAAAAGCGTCGCTTACCGGATATGTTTCAGAAGAATCAAACTGCAGCAATTGAGCATTATGTAGAGGACGATGTACTTGAGTTTGATCGTCCTGTGCGATATTCATAAACTTATGGAAGATATCTTTGCAAGGGGATGTCTTCTTTTTTTATACGTTTGTAAAGGTTAGAGCTTATTACGCTCATTGATGATGCTATCCCAGGTCATGCTACCGATGACACCATCGACATTTAAATCATATAAATACTGATATTGCTGTACAGCAGCGACGGTTCTTGGTCCATAGATGCCATCTACCGGAATCGGACGCAGACATTTATTGGTGGCTGCAATTTCATTGAGGTATTCTTGCATTTTAAATACGGAAAGTCCTTGTTGACCGCTGGATAAATAAAAACCACGATTGGCAACCGGAATATTGGTGACGACACCTAATTCACGAAGCTTATCGACAAGAGAATTCCAGGTATTATAATTAATAACACCATCAATTGGTAAGCCGGCATAACGTTGCCATTCCCGTACGGCTGTTTCTGTTAATGGGCCAAAGACACCATCTTGTTTATTCACGGTAGAAATTAGATTCCGTTGTTGCATCATATTCAGATATGCCTGCAGTTTGTTCACACCGATACCGAGGTCACCTCGTTTAATTACATATTGTGTAGCCATTCTTTCATCTCCTTTCCTTATACTATATGTAACATGTGCATATTCATCTCAATGATTGCCTAGAAGCATCGACATGAAGAGAGGAAACAAAGGATGTTTTTAGATGAAAAAGGTTTTTTTTCATTGCTTTGATTCATACACTGTCATGAGGTGAGCATATGAGATTATTCAAGTGGATTGGGTCAGTATTGGTGAGTGTCTTCTTGATGGTAACAGCGGTTACCGCAAAAGAGGAAGGATATTGTGTTGAAGGTAAAGTGTTAGATGAAAAGGGACACCCTGTACAGGGGGCAAGTTTCACTTTATATCAATATGGTGCCGTTATGAAAGATGCTGTTATCACCAATGCCAAAGGAGAATGGAAAATTACAGAATTGCCGGCAGGAGATTATGTGCTGAGTCAAGAAAGCAGCCCTTATGGCTATGAGATGATGGAAAAACCACTAGCGATTTCGTTGCAGCAGGATAAGACACTTGTTGTAGATACAATACGTAATGCGCATATGGAAGGGAGTGTGCGGATATGGTTACAGGATGAAAAGGGAAAAGCCATTGCAAAAATGTCTTTACAAGTGTTAGATGAACAGAACCAGCGTTGCTGTCAGGGGGAAACGAATCAAGAGGGGATGTTTATGGCGGAACATCTTTTTTTAGGTAATTATCGTTTAGCCGTTTTAGATGAGCATTTATATAAGGAGAATGAGGAAGGTCTGCGTTTCACGATGACTTCGAAAAATCATAAGCAGATTCAGAATATTTATTTCCATTTGCAGAAAAAAAGCGGTAATGTTTCATCCTCACATGACGCGCTTTATTTATTTTTGGGTTTATGTTTTATTGCATGTGGCAGTATCTGGTGGTATTTACATTATCATGGTTTCCAACAATTACGTAAAGATTTTATGTGAGGGAATAAGTCTATTACATCTTCTTTACGTAAGTCAGCACCTACATGTGAAACAACTTTTGCAGCTAGCTGATTGGCATAGAAAAGGGCAGTTGGCCAATCCTTTTTCATGTGTCTTAGGGCAAGCAAAGCTCCTATATGGGTATCACCGGCTCCAATCGTATCTGTTACTTGTACACTTGGGGAAGGAATGGTGAATGCTTGCATGCCATCATAGAAATAAACACCATTCGCTCCTAATGTAATGATGATTGGTGCATGACTTTGGGCATAAAGCATTGTGGCAGCTTGTTGAATGCTCGTTGAATGGGTATAGGATAGTGCTTCTTCTTCATTGATATGAAGTATGGCATGCATGCGTAACAATGCCTGCATGCGCTCTGACGGTATTTTACAAATTCGTGGCCCAGGGGCAAAATAGATAGTCACTTCAGGGTGTTGTTGGAGCCATTCTAAAATATAACGACCACTATCTTCCTCTATTTCTAAACCGCAAATATATACACTGTCAAAGGTATAGGCATTCAGTCTTGTGAACCAAGCTTTCTGAAAGCGATATTCACAGCCATGTAAGGATAAAAAGGTACGTTCACCACTATCCTCAACTAAGCAATAACAACAGCCGTTTTCGTCTTCAACATCTTCGATTATGGAATGCATATGGTTATCATGCAGATGAGTACGTACATAATCTCCATAAATTCCTTTGCCCACAGGCGAAAACAATACATAGGGTTGTTGGAGTACTTGTAACACTTGCGCAGCGTTGTATGCACAACCACCTAATCGCATCGTTTGGGTATACAGATGTACATCTTGTGCTGTTGTGGGAAGTTTAGGTAATGTCAGGATGACATCACAGACACAGGAACCAATGATTCCGATATGCGTTTCTTTCATGAAAATCTCCCTTTACTTTTCTATGCTTATTCGTGTAAGTATTATAGCATAGCTATTAAGGAAAAGAATAGGAAAAGACAGAAAAAGGTGGTATAATTTTACATAGAAATCCTATGTGAGGTGAAACATATGAAAAATAAAACAAAGGCCTTTTTAGCAGGGGCAATGTGTACAGGGGGCATTTGGTGGAGCTATCATGAAAATCATACCTTAGATTGTGAAACCTTTGTGTATCAGAATAAAAAGGTACCGAATGCGTTTCATGGCTGTCGCATATTGCATATCTCTGATTTGCATAATACCAGCTTTGGACATTACCAGAAAAAACTGTTAAAAGAAATACAGTTTGCACATGCAGATATCATTGTAATTACCGGTGATTTAATTGATGGAGCAAGAAGCAAGGAAACAAACCTTAGACCTATGAAAGCCCTCATTCAGGAAATTGTACGTATGGCTCCTGTGTATTATGTACCGGGAAATCATGAGGCGAATAGTCCTATTTATTTAACACTGGTTGCATATTTGCGAAAACAAGGCGTTAAGATTTTGGATAATCGCATAGCTTATTTATCAAAGGATGACGATACAATGGCTATCGTAGGTGTGAAAGACCCATATTTTTATGAGGATAGTTCTTCGCAATTTGCACGAACTTTGGTTGAACTGCGCAAAGCGGTTAAAGATGATTTTACGATTTTATTAAGTCATCGTCCGGAATATTTTCCTTGGTATGAAGCTTGTGGCTATCATTTGATTTTTAGTGGTCATGCCCATGGCGGTCAAATAGGAATCGGTCATCGACAGGGATTATTTTCTCCTCATCAAGGATGGAAACCTACTTATTGTGATGGATTGTATCATGGAAAAGACAGTGTGTTAGTTGTCAGCCGTGGATTGGGAAATAGTAAGTTCCCTTTGCGCATTCATAATCATCCGCATTTGATTACGGTCGTATTGTCTCATGGATAACATCTTAGAAACAAATCGCTTAGTATTTCGTAAGTTGTGTTACGATGATATGGATAATTTAAAGAAAACATTGCAGGATGAAGTCGCCATGTATGCTTATGCGCATGCATTTAGTGATGAAGAAGTGGAAGCGTGGCTACAGCGCCAGTTAGCTCGTTATGATGAAGATGGTTTCGGTTTATGGGCGTTGATTAGGAAACATGATGGTAATTTCATAGGACAGTGTGGTTTAACAATACAAGAAATCGATGGTCGAAAGCTACTTGAAATCGGCTATCTGCTACAGCGAGCATATTGGCATCAAGGGTATGCGATTGAAGCAGCGAAAGCAGTGAAGGAATATGCGTTTACCAAATTTCATGCCCCTTGGGTCTTTTCTATCATTCGCGATAATAATGCGGCATCTATCAAGGTTGCAGAACGTAACGGCATGATAAAAACTGGCGTTATCGTTAAGCAGTATTACCATATGGATATGCGCCATTTTGTGTACTGTGCCGAAAATCCATATATTCATAAACAGTGAACAAAAAGATAAGAAAAAATGAAGATAGTATCTTAAGTAAGGAAGTGAACCCTAACGTTTGGATAACCAAACGAAAAGGGTTCTTTTCAGAATACAATAGGTACGATCTTCTTATTTTAGCGTTTTCGCATAGCCGCTAACTCCACCTTTTATCTTTTCAAGAGTATACTAATCGTTGTGCGTTACGAATGCTTTGTTTCTAGTAGCATAACAGCTTTTAAAAGGATAAGAATGAAAAGGCAAGTAAACCATGCCAAAAAGATATATTCTTTTAGCATCACAAAGACTCCTTTTGCAAAAGGTTACGCAATTCATTCTTTTCATGTTCACTTAAAAAGGCAGCTTGCAGCGAAGTTGACAGACAGGCAGCTAAATCTTCTTCCTGAAAATTTTGGTACTTTATCAGATAAGCATATTCTTTATCTAGGTCGGTATGTGAAATGGTCATATTATCGGTATTGATTGTGATAGGAATGCCATAGGAGAGATATTGATGAATAGGATGTGCCTCATACGATGCTGTGACTTCACATTGTACATTACTGGTAATACAGACTTCTAGCGGTATTTGTTGATCTCTTAATAAAGCCATGACTTCTTCATCTTGCAAGGCACTTGTCCCATGCCCAATCCTTGATGCTCCAAAGGCAATGGCGGTTTCAATGTTTTCTGGACCATAACTTTCACCAGCATGAATGGTCAAGGGAATTTGATAAGAGCGTGCCAAAGCAAATAATTGTTTGAAATCTATCATCGGGGCTAACCCTTCTGCACCGGCTAAATCAAGGGCAACGACGCCATCCTTAAGATAGCGGTGACATAAATGCACAGTTTCTACATTCGCCTGATGTGTTAGCGATTCTTCACCAAGTACCATCATACATAAAATGAAATTTACTTTAAGTTGCGAAAAGCGCAAGGCACAATCTTTTCGTGCCTGCAATAAGATTTCAACTACACGCTGTTGTGATAAACCACCTCGCGTATGCTGTTGTGGAGCAAAGCGGATTTCAGCATAGATAAGACCTTGATTAGCTAAGTTTTCGATGCACGCACACATGCCAAAGTATAACGCTTCCGGTGTCTGTAATAAAGCTAGCGGTGTATCAAAACGTGCTAAATAATCGTACAGGGAATGACAATCAGCATCTACCTGCATCCGTTTTTGAAAGGCTTTTTCATCTAGTTTTTGTAAGGATGGGTGTTGCTTTGCCAAAGTATACGCATATGCTAAGGGTAAAGAACCATCAAAGTGTAAATGTAAGTCTATTTTCTTATGTGTAAACATAACCAGTGCTCCTTTTTCTTAAAACTATTTCTATTTTACCATGAATTGCCAGCATATTTCACATATACGCAGGCAAATTGCTGAAAAAGGGAGCCCTTTATTGCTTTCTATTTCAAATCTTACTATAATAAGAACAGTGAGGTAACAAGATGATTCAAGTATATATTGATGCAGAATTTGATGCAGTGCGCTATCAGAAACGCTTTGAACAGGCGGTCATCAGTTTTGGTGCTGTGGCTTGTCGACAAAAACAGATGTTAGATACGTTTTACACATTAGTACGGCCAAGATATTTTCGCCATTTGACACCTGTTGTAAAAAAGATGACGCATTTAAAAGATAAAGAAATTTTAGCTGCTGAGCCCTTGGAAGTGGTCACAGAGCATTTTTTATCATGGTTGCAACGCTTTGGTGAGTTAGCCGATATTCAGTTATACAGCTGTGGGCCGGATGATCCCAGAACATTAATGAAAAATTGTGCTATTCATCATATTGATGGTGCACTGTTTGATCGTATTCAAGATTTACAAAAAGAAATATCCGCAACCGTAAAATTTCAAAATAAGATTATTTCTCCAAGCTTATCTTTGGATGATATGAAGCTGATCTATGATATTCAGGGGGCTGTTGATCATAATGCATTAAATGATGCGAAAGATCTGATGTATATTCATCAACGTTATTTAGATGGTAATGCACAAAATGCTCAGCGTATCTTGGATATAGTAAATCGTAAAGAGGCTAAACAACAGGAAGTGCGACAGAAACAAAATGAACGATTGCGGACCATGATGATTCAGCAATTTCAAAAATATCCAAAAGAATTCGTGAAGATACCTTTATTGCCAGAAGTAATAGAGCAGTTTCAACTTTGGGAGGACAGAGAAACAAGAACTCATATGCATTGGAAACGGAAGAAGTTTATTCAAGGTGAAATGTGTTATCCATATGACGAATTGCAATTATGGATGAAAATTGATTTGCAGGATGAAATGCCAAGCGTATCTTTACGTTTTCTACATCGTCAAAAAGATGTTGTAAAAAAATATCCACTGCATTATCGCAATGCTACGATGGTTGAAGCAATCTTAAAGCGGGTGTTAGCATGATGGATTCATCCATACAGCGAAAGATTTATATAGAAGGAGCTAAGCTGAAGCTTTATGTCAATGATTTAAAAAAGCAGTTAGAGCAGTTGCAGCATGCGCCTTTTTGGGATAGAAATCCATATATTCGCAGTAACCAGGCCAAAAAACATTTACAGGCACTAAACCAAAGTGTCGAACAATGTGTAGATGCTTTATTATCTTATACGGCATTGTTAAGTACGAGTGGCCTTTGTGCTAAAAAAGAGTTGCATGCTTATTTCTTCATGTATGATTTTTTATTTCAATTTCATGATGATATAATAAGACAAGAATATGCCCATCGCTTATTGACGCGAGATGTGGAGCTTACATCACGTTTTTATGAATTTTTCCGCTATAGTGAGCAATTTATTGCCAATCAAGAAAAAAAGTACAAGATACTGGCAAATGATGAAACAGAAATGCTATATAATAAAAGATAGTAAAGGAATGGAAGAACGTTTCTTAATAGACCATATAGGAAAGGATCTATCTGTGTTATAAAAAGACATTCAAAAATAATAGAAAGAAATGGTAGGGCATGCGATATCCGTATCGTTAAGAAGTTACGCATCAAAAAAGGAAGTGATTCAGAAAGCTTAAAATGCAGTGTAGAAATAAGATGAGCTAATGTGCGTATGAATTTCATAAAAAAATTCTTGTAATCTTGATGATATATGGTAAAATTATCAATAGAAAAAGGTCCTTTAAAATAATCCAGAGAGGTTATGAAGGAAAGATAACTGGAGATAGTGATGTAAGGTCCTTTTGTATGCAAAAGGGCTTTTTTTAAAGCCATGGAGGTTAGGTTATGAACAAAAACAGTTTGTTAAGAATCTGCGATTTAACAAAAGAAGAGATTTTTGATATTCTCCATGATGCTGAAGCGTTTTCGTGTTCCCAATCAGATTGGCAATTTCCTCGTCGTACGTTGATTGCTAATCTTTTTTTTGAACCAAGCACACGAACGCACTTCTCATTTGCATCAGCACAGCATCAATTAGGAGCAAGCGTGGAAAACTTCACCGCACAGGGAAGCAGCGTTGAAAAAGGAGAATCCTTATACGATACCGTAAAGACATTTGAAAGCATTGGCTATGATGCGCTTGTTATTCGCCATAGTCAGGATGAATACTTTAAAGAATTGGAAAATATTCAAATTCCAATCTTGAATGCAGGAGATGGCTGTGGGAATCATCCAACCCAATGCTTATTGGATCTATTAACGATCTATCAAGAATTTCACACCTTTGAAGGCATTAAGGTTGCCGTGATTGGTGATGTAAAACATTCTCGTGTCGCAAACAGTATCAAGGAAGCTATGGATCTGCTAGGTGGAGAGGTATGCTTCAGCGGACCTAAAGAATGGGTAGAAACTGATGCTTCTTATAAAGATATCGAGGAAGCTGTGCAATGGGCAGATGTTGTCATGATGCTGCGCATCCAGCATGAACGCCATCAAGAAACCATGAAGATGTGCAAGGAAGAATACTTGCAAAACTATGGTTTGACAAAGGAAAGAGCGGCCATGATGAAGCCAAATGCGATTATCATGCATCCTGCACCGGTCAATCGCGGTGTGGAAATTGACAGTGACTTGGTAGAAGCTAAAAACAGCCGCATCTTTCAGCAGATGAGCAATGGTGTGCTGGTACGTAAAGCGGTTGTGAAACGCGCGTTAGGCTATGCACCATTTGATCGCTAGGAGGAAGCATATGAAACTGGTAAAAAATGGCTATTTGCTGTTGGATAACGAGTTAAAGAAAGCAGAAATGCTTTTTGATGAAACCGGGATCAAACAGATAGCAGAACATATTGATGATACTGAGGCGGAAGTGATTGATGCCGCAGGACATGCGGTATTGCCAGGTTTGATCGATGCACATGTGCATTTGCGAGAACCGGGTTATACGCATAAGGAAACGATTCAAAGCGGCACCAAGGCAGCTGCCCATGGTGGTTTTACAACGATCATGGCGATGCCCAATGTCATCCCTTATCCGGATAATGTTGATACGATGACTGCCTACTTAGCAAAAATCAAACAGGATGCACTTGTTCATGTACTGCCATATGCTTGTATCACAAAAGGGGAAGCCAGCAAGGAAGTCGTAGATATGAAAGGACTGAGTGCCATGGGCATTCATGCTTTCTCTGATGATGGTGTTGGTGTGGCAACAGCGGAAATGATGAAACAAGCGATGCAGGCATGCAAGGAAGTAGATGGTATGATCGTGGCACATACGGAAGATATGCGCTATCGCAGACCAAAGGCTTGTATGCATGAAGGCATTCGCAATCAAGAATTGCATCTATTAGGTATTCCCAGTGCTTGCGAGTATGCGCAGATGAAACGTGATTTAGACTTAGCGAAAGCTATTGGTTGTCGCTATCATGTGTGTCATATGAGTGCGAAGGAAAGTGTTGCCTATTTAAAAGAATATAAAGCGCTTGGTGTGGATTGCAGTGGTGAGGTAACCGCACATCACTTGTTGCTAAATGAGATGGATGTTGAAGGTCCTAACCATAAGATGAATCCACCGCTGCGCAGCGAAGAAGATCGCCAAGCACTGATCCAAGGCTTGCTGGATGGCACGATTGATTTTATTGCGAACGATCATGCCCCTCATGCAGAAGCAGAAAAACAAAAAGGTATGGAAGAGGCACCCTTTGGCATTGTTGCCTTAGAAACCGCCTTCCCCTTACTATATACGAAATTTGTGAAAGAAGAAAAACGCTTTACCTTAGGACAGCTCGTGTATTGGATGAGTGAAGCTGTGGCAAAACGTTTCCGCTTAAAGCGCAAAGGTAAATTAGCCGTAGGCTATGACGCTGATTTCATCCTTGTAGATTTGGAAAGCTATCACAAGGTGGACAAAGACAAGTTTTATTCGAAAGGTAAGAACACACCATTTGATGGTGTAGAGGCAGCAGGCTGGGTCATCCAGACCTTCTGCAATGGAACCTGTGTGTATGAACACAAGAAGGAGGAATTCGCATGAAAAAAAGACGCTTGATTTTAGAAGATGGCAGTGTGTATGAAGGAATTGCTTTTGGCGCTGACAATTATCGTATGGGAGAATTGATCTTTCAGACCGGTATGAGCGGTTATCAGGAAATCATTTCTGATTTATCGTATTATGGACAAATCGTTATGATGACGTATCCGGCAATGGGCAACTGCGGCATCAACCGCGATGATTTTGAAAGTATTTCCCCTATGGTATTTGGCTTTGTTGTAAAAGAATACTGTGAACAACCTAGTAACTTTCGCAGTGATATGACACTAGATGCCTTCATGAAATTAAAAGGTATCCCGGGCATTGCCGATATTGATACTCGTGAAATTACGCGTAAGATTAGAGATCATGGTACTTTAAAGGCAATCATGGCAGATGAAGATGCAAATGTGGAAGAAGTTGTTGCCATGCTGAAAAACAGCGAATTGCCTCATGATGGAGTACAGCAGGTATCTACGCAAAAACCATTCCCGATTCCATCACGTGGCGCAAAGGTTGTCATGGTGGATATCGGAACGAAGTTTGCGGTCATCCGTGAATTTAACATGCGTGGCTGTGACTTGGTTGTTGTGCCTTACAATATGAGTGCTGAGGATATCTTAGCAATCCATCCGGATGGTGTAGTCTTCAGCGGTGGCCCTGGGGCACCGGAAGATATTCCGGAAACGATTGCAACCTGCAAAGCTTTATTAGGCAAGCTGCCAATGTTGGGCATTGGTTTAGGTCATGAAGTGATCGCCTGTGCATGTGGCGCAAAAGTCGTTAAGATGAAGGTTGGCCATCATGGCAATAGTTCACCGGTACGTAACTTAAAGAAAAATAAAATTGAGTTTACGGCGCAAAACCATGGCTATGAGATTGCCGAAGATTCCCTTATCGGAACCGGCTTGATTGTGACTTATAAGGCATTAAATGATAATTCGATTGAAGGTTGTGAACATGAAACTTATCCATTGCTGTCTTTCTCCTTTGAACCAGAGGCTGCTCCAGGAGCAGATGACTGCAATTATATATTTGATGATTTCTGCAAGATGATGCAGGAAAGGAGTGCTGAATAGAATGCCAAAGAGAACAGATATTAAGAAAATCATGGTGATTGGTTCTGGACCAATCGTCATCGGACAGGCGGCAGAATTTGATTATGCCGGCACACAGGCTTGTACCTCTTTGCGTGAGGAAGGCTATGAAGTCGTTTTGATTAACTCTAACCCTGCAACGATCATGACCGATTCAGTCATTGCGGATCGTGTTTACATTGAACCATTAACACTGGAATTTGCCAGCCGTATCATCTATAAAGAACGTCCGGATGCTATTTTGGGCAGCTTAGGTGGACAGACCGGCTTGAATCTGGTCGTTGAATTGGCAGAAAGCGGCATCTTAGATGAATACCATGTGGAAGTTTTAGGTACGGCATTGGATGCTATTGAAAAAGCCGAAGACCGTGATAAATTCCGTGAACTGATGTATGAAATCGGTGAACCGGTACCGGAAAGTGTCATTGTGCATACGATTGAAGAAGCCGTTGACTTCGCAAATATAAACGGTTATCCGGTTGTTGTACGTCCAGCCTTTACCTTAGGTGGTACCGGTGGTGGTTTTGCGCATAGTGAAGCCGAACTACGTACGATTTGTGACAATGGTTTAAAGATTTCTCCGGTACATCAGTGTCTGATTGAACAAAGCATTGCGGGCTATAAAGAAATCGAATACGAAGTTATGCGTGATAATGCAGATAATGCGATTGTTGTCTGCAACATGGAAAATGTGGATCCGGTTGGTATTCATACCGGAGATTCTATCGTTGTAGCACCGACGCAGACCTTAACCGATCGTGAATGTGGCATCATGCGTGCATCTGCTTTAAAGATCATTCGTGCCTTAAAGATTTGCGGTGGTTGTAACGTCCAGTTGGCTTTAGATCCAAATTCCTTTAAATACTATGTGATCGAGGTCAATCCGCGTGTTTCACGTTCCAGTGCCTTAGCAAGTAAGGCAACCGGTTATCCAATTGCCAAACTAGCTGCGAAGGTTGCGGTTGGTCTGACGCTGGATGAAATCATCAATCCGGTTACGCAGACAAGCTATGCCTGTGTAGAACCATGCATCGACTATGTTGTTGCGAAATTCCCACGCTTTGCCTTTGACAAATTCCCGAAAGGGGATCGTAGCTTAGGTACGCAGATGAAGGCAACCGGAGAGGTCATGTCCATTGGACGTACCTTTGATGAAGCTATCTTAAAAGCCATTCGCTCTCTTGAAATGAAGACCGATCATCTGGAACAAAAGGATGTCAATGCCTTAAGTGAAGAAGAGTTGTGGAAGAAGTTAGAACGCAGTGATGATGAACGTATCTATGTGATTACCGCTTTATTAAGAAGAGGTGCCAGTGTAGAGGATATCTTTAACGTAACGAAGATGGATCGCTATTTCTTAAATCGTTTCAAAAATATCGTTGCCTATGAAGAAGTCATCGCTGCCCATAAAGGGGATTTAGAAGTCTTACGACATGCGAAGAAAATGGGCTTTGCGGATAGCTATATCGCCAGAAAATGGGAGATGAGCGAGCGTGAAGTATATGAACTGCGCAAACAGCATCAGATCATTCCGGTATATAAGAATGTGGATACCTGTGCCGGAGAGTATATATCCCATACCCCATACTTATATTCTACGTATGAGCATGAAAACGAAAGTATCTCCAGCAATAATAAGAAGATCATCGTGCTAGGAAGTGGTCCTATCCGCATCGGACAGGGTGTCGAATTTGACTATGCGACCGTACATTGTGTAAAGACCTTGCGTGAATGTGGCTATGAAGCCATCGTTATTAACAACAATCCGGAAACAGTATCGACAGATTACTCCATTTCCGATAAATTATATTTTGAACCATTGACGATTGAAGATGTTATGCACATCATCGATCTGGAACAGCCATTAGGTGTCATTGTGCAGTTCGGTGGACAGACCGCTATCAACTTAGCCGATAAGCTGGTAGAACGCGGGGTGAAGATCTTAGGTACTTCTTTAGAAAATATCGACCGTGCCGAAGATCGCCATGAATTTGAAGAAATGCTGCATAAGCTAGAAATTCCACAACCAATGGGAGAAACGGCGGTAACGGTAGAAGAAGCCTTGGTGATCGCAAATAAAATCGGATATCCGGTATTAGTGCGTCCAAGCTATGTACTAGGAGGCCGTGCCATGGAAATCGTGCATAACGATGATGACTTAAAGGTATACATGGCAACTGCGGTAAAAGAAATCAGTCATGATGCCCCAATCTTAGTAGATAAATATATCGTTGGTAAAGAGATGGAAATTGATGCTATCTGTGATGGTGAGCATGTGTATATTCCAGGTATCATGGAACATATCGAGCGTGCCGGTGTCCATTCCGGTGACTCAATCTCCGTTTATCCAGCACCAACAGCTTCTCAGCAGGTGAAGGATACGATCATTGAGTATGCCATCCGTATCGGAAAAGGTTTCCACTTCATCGGCTTATACAATATTCAGTTCATTGTCGATAGAGATGAGAAAGTGTATGTGCTGGAAGTAAATCCACGTTCTTCTCGTACCGTACCATTCTTATCTAAGATTACCGGTGTACCAATGAGTTATGTGGCAACCCGCTGTGTACTTGGCCATTCCTTAAAAGAACAGGGCTATGAAGAAGGCGTACATCCAGAAGGTGAACGTGTCTTTGTCAAAGCACCAGTCTTCTCTTTCGCAAAACTGCGTAGTGTTGATACAACCTTAGGTCCAGAAATGAAATCAACCGGAGAAGCCTTAGGCGGTGATGATACATTAGAAAAAGCTTTATATAAAGCGCTTTTGGCAAGTGGAGTGAAGATTCCTTTGCATGGCAATGTCTTATTGACGGTTGCGGATGCGGATAAGCAGGAAGGCTTAAAGATAGCGAAGCGTTTCTCAAACATCGGCTATGGTATCTATGCGACCAAGGGTACAGCAAATCTATTAAAAGAAAACGGTATTTATGTACGTACCGTAAATAAAGTAAATGAAGCAGAAGGCGAGAATGTGGTAGATGTCATTCGTAAAGGACGTATCAATTATGTCATCAACACAATGAGCATTTCCAAGACCGCTAATCAGGATGGCTTTGAAATTCGTCGTGCCGCTGCTGAAAACAACATCAGCTGTTTCACGTCACTGGATACGGCAAATGCTATTCTGCGTGTACTGGAGGCACAGACCTTTACAACCATTTCTATGAATGAATTGGAGGATTAAGATGCAGGAAGAAAAAGGAATTATCCAAAGTAATGAAAAAATTGCCAAAGATACCTACCGCATGAAAATTGCGGCAGGTATGGCAAAGGATATGAAACCCGGACAATTTGTGAATATCAAGATTGATGGCTATATGCTGCGTCGTCCCATCAGTATCTCTAGCATTGAGGCGGATGGCTTTGTCATCGTTTATAAGGTCGTTGGCGATGGCACTTTAGCCTTAGCTAAGAAACATGCGCATCATATCATTGATGTCTTCGGACCTTTAGGCAGCAGCTATCCGATTCATGAAAATCGCAATGAAGTCTTATTGATTGGAGGTGGCGTTGGTGTGCCGCCGCTGTATGAATTAGCGAAACAATATCGTGTGTTACGCAAGGAAGTACATGTTGTCTTAGGATTTAATGATAAGGACAGCGTCTTCTATGAACAGGAATTTAAAGCCTTAGGCTGTCATGTCGTCGTAGCTACGATGGATGGCTCTTATGGTGTAAAAGGAACGGTCATGGATGCCATTCAGGCCCATGCCATTACTTGTGATTTTACTTATAGCTGCGGTCCGCGTCCGATGTTAAAGGCGATAGAAGCTGCTTATCAAAAAGGATATATGTCTTTTGAAAGTCGTATGGCATGTGGTATTGGGGCATGCATGGCTTGTGTGGCAAAGGATAAACAAGAAGCTGATCTTTATCATCGCATTTGTAAGGAAGGACCGGTATTCCCAATCGGAAAGGTGGAATTCTAATGGATCTACATGTAAAACTGCCAGGATTAAACCTGAAGAATCCGATTATTCCAGCGAGCGGCTGCTTTGGCTTTGGCCGTGAATTTGCGGAATTATATGATTTAAGCATACTGGGAGGCATTGCGATAAAGAGTGCTACCCCACAGAAACGTTTTGGCAATCCGACACCACGTGTTGCGGAAACACCAAGTGGCATGTTAAATGCCATTGGTTTACAAAATCCCGGTGTCGATGTTATCATGGAAAAAGAACTGCCATGGTTAGCACAGTTTGATACGGAAATCATTGCCAATGTAGCAGGTGCCAGTGAAGAAGAATACGTTGAGGTCATTGAGAAACTGAATGCTTCACAGGTTGTTAAAGCTTATGAATTAAATATCAGTTGCCCGAATGTTAAACATGGCGGTATCGGTTTAGGCACAACACCTGAACTGGCTGCCAAAGTAACCAAAATGGCCAAAGCAGCAGCGAATAAGCCGGTCTACGTGAAATTATCTCCGAATGTTACCAACATTGTCGAGATTGCGAAAGCGGTAGAAGAAGCGGGAGCCGATGGCTTGGTCATGATCAATACGATGATGGGCATGCGCTTAGATTTGCATACCGGAAAACCAATCTTGGCGAATGTTACCGGAGGCTTAAGTGGACCTGCTATCAAACCGGTAGCCATTCGTATGGTGTATCAGGTAGCCCAGGCTGTTAACATCCCGATCATCGGAGTTGGGGGTATTACCAGAGCAGAAGATGTCTTAGAATTCTTATATGCAGGAGCAAGTGCTGTTGAAGTTGGCATGCAGAACTTTATTGATCCTTACTGTTGTGTTAAAATAATTGAAGAGTTGCCAAAGGTTCTTGAAACCTATGGGGTAAACAGTTTACAAGAAGCTGTAGGAAGGAGTTTTAAGTAATGAGCAGAACGATGGTAGCATTGGATTTTTCAAAAAAAGAAGATGTGATGAATTTTCTTGATAAGTTTGATAAACCTATATATGTAAAGGTTGGAATGGAATTGACCTATGCGTTTGGTTTTGAAATGATTCGTGAAATCAAGGCAAGAGGGCATAAAATCTTTCTTGATTTGAAATTGCACGATATTCCAAACACGGTAAAAAACGGAATGAAGAATCTGGCAAAGCTGGATGTGGATGTGGTAAACTTGCATGCGGCCGGTGGCAGTGCGATGATGAAGGCAGCCATGGAAGGCTTAAACGAAGGAGCTGTCAATGGCAAACGTCCTTTGTGTATCGCAGTCACACAGTTAACCAGCACTTCACAGGAAGCTATGAATGAAGAATTGTTGATTCCCGGAGATGTGAAGGATGTCGTTATTTCCTATGCTAAATTGGCAAAGGAAAGCGGCTTAGACGGTGTGGTTTGTTCCGTGCATGAAGCACGAGCCATTCATGAAGCATGCGGGGCTGACTTTTTAACGGTAACCCCAGGCATTCGTTTAAGCTCTGATTCTAAGGATGATCAAAAACGTGTGGCTACTCCACAGTTTGCCAAAGAAGAAGGCTGTGACTATATCGTCGTAGGCCGCAGTATCACCAAGAGTGAAGATCCATATAAGACATATAACGAAATAGAAGCAATCATGGAGGGAAAATAAGATGAGCATAGAAAAAACAGTTGCGAAAAACCTGTTAGATATTAAGGCAGTATCCTTACAGCCAAATGATCCATTCACTTGGGCAAGCGGTATTAAAAGTCCCATCTACTGTGACAACCGTTTGGTATTATCCTTTCCTGAAAAACGCAGTGTCGTTGTGCAGGGCTTTGTCGAGTTGATTCAGAAAGAATACAGTGAAGCAGAAGTCATCGTTGGTACAGCTACTGCCGGTATTCCTTGGGGTGCAATGGTTGCGGATAAGATGGAAAAACCATTTGGCTACGTACGTAGTTCCAATAAGACACATGGCAAAGGAAATAAGATCGAAGGAAAGATCGAAAAAGGTGCGAAAGTCGTTGTTGTGGAAGATTTAATTTCTACCGGTGGTTCCGTAAAGGATGTCATCTTATCTTTGCGTGAAGCAGGTGCTGAGGTATTGGGCGTTGTGGCTATCTTTACCTATCTGTTACCAGCAAGCAGTGAATTGTTTGATTCTATCGCATGCAGCTTTAAGACATTAAGTAACTACGATGTCTTGATTGATGTAGCTTTAGAAAATGCGTACATCAAGGAAAATGATCTTGAAAAATTAAAAGCATGGAAAAAAGATCCAAAAGATGAATCTTGGATGAAGAAGTAAAGCAAAGGGGCATAGCACTATTTGATAGCGTCTATGCCTTTTTGGTGGAAAAAAGAAATGTAAGTCCTTACATGTAAGGCAAGCAAACAGGAGGATACGGTTATGCAAAAACGAAAATTAATTTTAGAAGATGGCAGTGTCTATGAAGGGATCGCCTTTGGTGATGATACTTATCAGGTCGGTGAACTTGTGTTTAATACCGGAATGAGCGGTTATCAGGAGGTATTGAGTGACTTATCCTATTGCGGACAAATCGTTTTGATGACCTATCCGCTCATTGGAAATTATGGCATCAATCGAGATGATTTTGAAAGTTTGGATCCCGCTGTCTTTGGCTTTGTGGTCAGAGAATACTGTGAAACACCTAGCAATTTTCGCGGGGATATGAGCTTAGATACCTTTTTAAAACAAAAACATATTCCAGGCATTGCCGGTGTGGATACCAGAGCAATCACTCGCAAACTGCGCAACAGTGGAACGATGCGGGCCATTTTGGCAGATTCAGATGCGAATGTTGAGGAAACGGTAAAGATGTTAAAAGCAACACCGTATCTGCATGATCAAGTGGCGCGTGTATCCACGCAAAAACCTTTTCCGATTCCATCACGAGGGAAAAAGGTCGTATTGTTGGATTTTGGTGCTAAGCATGGCATCATTCGTGAATTATCAAAACGTCATTGTGATTTGATCGTTATGCCATACGATACAAGTGCAGAAGCCATCTTAGCCTTGCATCCGGATGGGGTAATGCTCAGCAATGGTCCTGGTGATCCTAAGGATATGCAAGTTGCGATACAGACCATACGAGAATTGATGGGAAAGGTCGTCATCTTTGGAATTTGTTTAGGACATCAGCTGATTGCCTTAGCCTGTGGAGCCAATACCGTGAAGTTGAAATTCGGACATCGTGGTTGTAATCATCCGGTCATGAATTTAGCAACCGGCAAAGTTGAAATGACATCACAGAATCATGGCTATGCAGTAGAAGCGGAAAGTTTGGAAAATAGCGAACTGGTGATGAGTCATCAAGCCTTAAATGATAAAAGTGTGGAAGGTGTGCGTCATCAGCGCTATCCGATCTTCAGTGTACAATATCATCCGGAAGCTGCTCCCGGACCGGAAGACAGCAATTATTTATTCGACCAATTTATGGAACTGATGGAAAAGGAGCGTGTGTAATATGCCAAAGCGTACAGATATTAAAAAAATCATGGTGATTGGTTCTGGTCCAATCGTCATTGGCCAGGCGGCGGAATTTGATTATGCCGGTTCTCAGGCATGCCAATCTTTAAAAGAAGAAGGTTATGAAGTCATTTTGATCAATTCTAATCCGGCAACGATCATGACAGATACCGCGATTGCCGATCGTGTATACATGGAACCTTTGACCGTAGAATTTGCCAGCCGCATCATTTATAAGGAACGTCCTGATGCTATCTTAGGAAGCTTGGGTGGACAGACTGGTTTGAATCTGGTGGTAGAGCTAGCCAATTCAGGAATTCTGGATGCATATGGTGTAGAAATCTTAGGTACTGATTTAACAGCTATCAACCAGGCGGAAGATCGTGAATTATTCCGTGAATTGATGTATGAAATCAAAGAACCGGTACCGGAAAGTGCCATTGTTCATACCGTAGAAGAAGCACTTGCCTTTGCCCAAACGATTGGCTATCCGCTTGTTGTACGTCCTGCCTATACCTTAGGAGGAACCGGTGGTGGCTTTGTGGATACAGAAGAAGAACTACGTATCATCACCGAAAATGGTTTAAAACTTTCTCCGGTACAGCAATGCTTAATTGAACGTAGTATTGCCGGCTTTAAGGAAATCGAATATGAGGTCATGCGGGATGCGCATGATAATGCCATCGTCGTCTGCAATATGGAAAATATCGATCCGGTGGGGATACATACAGGAGATTCAATGGTCGTAGCACCGGTACAGACATTGAGTGATCGTGAGCATCAGATGCTGCGTAATGCCAGTTTAAAGATTATTCGCGCTTTAAAGATCTGCGGTGGCTGTAATGTGCAGTTAGCTTTGGATCCTGCATCTTTTAAATATTACATCATTGAAGTAAATCCTCGTGTATCACGTTCCAGTGCGCTGGCTTCAAAAGCAACCGGTTATCCGATTGCCAAAATCGCAGCGAAAATTGCGGTAGGTCTTACCTTAGATGAAATCATCAATCCAATTACCAATACCAGCTATGCTTGTTTTGAACCGGCGTTAGATTATGTTGTCACGAAACTGCCACGTTTTCCTTTTGATAAATTCCCTCATGCCGATCGTCGTTTAGGTACCCAGATGAAGGCAACCGGGGAAGTTATGGCAATTGGAAGATGTTTTGAAGAAAGCTTCTTAAAGGCGATACGCTCACTGGAAATGAAATGTGATCATATCGAAAATAAAGAAAGCAAAGAAAAAGCAAAGGAAGAGTTGTGGAATAGCATTGCGATAAAAGATGATCAGCGCATGTTTGGTATTGCCGAATTGTTGCGAAGAAAAGAAAGCTTGTCACGCATTCATGATATTACCAAGATCGATACCTTCTTCTTAGAAAAATTTGCCCACATCATCGCCTTAGAAGAACGCATGAAACAACATCCAAAGGACACTCAAATCTTATGGGAAATTAAACGCTGTGGCTTTGCGGATAGTTTTATAGCTCGTAGTTGGGGAATGGAAGAAAAAGCTGTTTATAACTTACGTAAACAACATGGCATTTGTCCGGTGTATAAGATGGTAGATACATGCGCTGCGGAATTTGCGAGTGCTACACCATATTTTTATTCCACGTATGAAGAAGAAAATGAATCTATACGCAGTGATCGTCAAAAAATCATCGTGTTAGGCAGTGGACCGATTCGTATCGGACAGGGTGTTGAATTTGATTATGCGACGGTTCATTGTGTCATGACCTTGCGTGAATGTGGTTATGAAGCCATCGTTATCAACAACAATCCGGAAACAGTATCCACCGATTTCTCTATCTCTGATAAATTGTATTTTGAACCATTAACCATTGAGGATGTCATGCATGTAGTTGATTTAGAACAGCCTTTAGGGGTTATTGTCCAATTTGGTGGGCAGACGGCTATCAACTTAGCCGATCAGCTCGTAAAACGCGGGGTAAAGATTTTAGGTACGTCCTTAGAAAACATCGATCGTGCCGAAGATCGACATGCATTTGAAAAAATGCTGCATAAGCTGAATATTCCACAGCCAACCGGGGAAACCGCCGTGACGGTTGAAGAAGCCTTAGTCATTGCGAATAAGATCGGTTATCCGGTGTTGGTACGTCCAAGTTATGTGCTTGGCGGCCGTGCTATGGAAATCGTGCATAACGATGCTGATTTAAAGATATATATGGCAACGGCGGTAAAAGAAATCAGCCACGATGCGCCTATCTTGGTAGATAAATATATTGTGGGAAAAGAAATGGAAATTGATGCTATCTGTGATGGTGAGCAGGTGTATATTCCCGGTATCATGGAGCATATCGAACGTGCCGGCATCCACTCCGGGGATTCCATTTCGGTATATCCAGCGCAAACCGTTTCGCAAAAGGTGAAAGATACGATCGTGGATTATGCGATTCGTATCGGTAAAGGTTTCCATTTTATTGGTTTATATAATATTCAATTCATCATTGATAAAGCGGAACAGGTATATGTCCTCGAAGTGAATCCACGCTCTTCTCGTACCGTACCATTCTTATCTAAGATTACCGGGGTTCCAATGAGTCATGTGGCAACACGCTGTGCACTTGGTCATTCTTTAAAAGAACAGGGCTATGCAGAAGGCATACGACCACAAAGTCAACGCGTCTTTGTCAAAGCACCGGTCTTCTCTTTTGCTAAGCTGCGCAGTGTTGATACCGTATTAGGTCCGGAAATGAAATCCACCGGTGAAGCCTTGGGAGGAGATGTAACACTGGAAAAAGCCTTATATAAAGCATTGTTGGCAAGCGGCGTGAAGATTCCTACACATGGCAATCTCTTATTGACCATCGCCGATGAGGACAAAGAAGAAGGACTTTTGATAGCCAAACGCTTCTCTGCTATCGGATATGGCATACTGGCAACCAAAGGAACAGCTGATTACTTACAAGCACATGGTTTATATGTGAAAACCGTGCAGAAAATTGATGCGCATGAGGAAGCCATGGAGAATGTGTTAGATGTCATTCGTAAAGGTCATGTCAATTATGTCATCAATACCATGTCACAAAAGAAAGAAGTGACTATGGATGGCTTCTTGATACGCCGTGTAGCAGCCGAAAACAGTGTGAGCTGTTTTACTAGCTTCGATACTGCCAATGCGATGTTGAAGGTGTTAGAATCGATGAATTTTACCACGATTTCAATGAATGAATTAGCCGATGCATGTTGATGCAGATGGTAAATGTAAATAAGGGAACATAGGAAGTGTAGTGAATAGCTATGCTTCTTTTTTTATCTGATAGTTGTCTTATGCAAAAGATATGTTTACAATAAAGAAAAGATAACGATAGGAGGGTGAAAGATGAGCAAGAAGGATTTCATAGAATCAGTTTTTTTAGCATTAGATCCTAGTGTTTCCGCAAAAGAAATACAAAAAGCAGCAAACGTTTCCTATCAGAAACTTCCTAAGGATGATAAAGCATTTCTTGCCTTGTGTGAAAAATTATTAGAGGTCACACCAACTTATATAAAATACATATCGCTTTGGATCAAAAGACGCAAGCTATATGATTTTTCTTATTTTGTTGTTTATGAGCAATGGCTCAAGACGTATGTGGATGGCTGGGCATG
Organism: Longicatena sp. 210702-DFI.1.196; assembly: GCF_020563125.1. Classification (NCBI taxonomy): domain Bacteria; kingdom Bacillati; phylum Bacillota; class Erysipelotrichia; order Erysipelotrichales; family Erysipelotrichaceae; genus Longicatena; species Longicatena sp. 210702-DFI.1.196. The sequence goes on from NZ_JAJCPX010000016.1 coordinate 23,555, forward strand.
GTGTGATCAATTTTGTTATCGCGTTTTAAATCCCATGTTGGAACAGCATTACACGCAAGTAAAAGAGCATGTTTTCGCATGGTGTCATGATGCGAATGTCTTGGTAAATCGTGCCGCTATTGTATGTTTGCTTTACTCCGGAGATGAATTTGCGATTCATTTGCCACTGGCTTTTGTATACGCAGTAATTGATGAGGTGGAACATAAAGAAAACAGGTATATACGTATGGCAATCGGATGGATATTGAAATATGCATACTTAAAAGACAGGGATTCGCTAATCTCTTATGTTCAACAACATAGCTTTGATACTACCGTATTAAGTAGGGTAAAGGAGAAAATGTGTGATGAAGATAAATTAAGAATAGCAGGGAATGTACATCATCATGCAGTTAAAACAAAAGAAGATTGAAAGTATTTTACTTTTAAATTGAAAAGAGTTAGCATGAAAGAAATTTCTGAAATCGTAAGACAATTCAAAGAAATCGTACAGGCAACTTTGGATGGTAATGCGAAGAAGGTTGCATTAGAATATGGACATGATAAAGAAATACCTTTTTACAATACAAGAATAACGTCGAATGGTGCGAAGTGCGAAATAGTTTATCTTGCGTGGTTACATTATGTTGTCTTTATACAAGAAATCGCTATGTGATAAAGCGTAAAATGAATCTAGAAAAGATAGATTATGTGTTTTTGCCCAAATCAAGAAAAGAACCATATAGATGATCGTAAAGAGGTACTATTGATTGTATTATTAAACGTATTGTACATATATGTTGATTCTTATATTGATTTGTTTAGAACGGCGAACTTATAAACTGCTTGCTTTGCAAATTCTATGAAACGCGTTATGATTACATAAAGAAAGGCAAGGTGGTCATATGCAAGAACATCTACAATGGCTTATCACATATTTATTAGAGGAAAATGAAGCTTACAGGGACATTTCCATACCGCAACAGGAAGAAGAATGTTTCCAACTATATCGCTCGTTAGTGAATGTAAGAGAACCGAAACCGGTGTCTAATGCTTATTTATGCCATGAAAAGGCAGTATTAGAAGCAATAAAACACCAAAAAGGTATCGTTACCATAGCACAAATGCAGGCTTTTGATAAGAATCTTCACTTATGGAAAGGTGATATCACAAGAATACAAGCAGATGCGATCGTGAATGCTGCAAATGCACAATTGTTAGGATGTTTTCAACCTTGTCATGGTTGTATTGATAATGCTATTCATACTTTTGCAGGTATAGAATTACGTCAGGAGTGTGCTGTTATCATGCGAAAACAAGGGCATGAAGAGCCAGTAGGAAAAGCTAAGATAACTAAAGGATATCATCTTCCGGCAACCTATGTATTGCATACGGTAGGTCCTATCGTATATGGGCAAGTCACAGATACGCAGAAGCAACAACTGGCAGATTGTTATCGCTCTTGTCTTAGCTTAGCACAACAATATCATCTGACTTCGGTTGCCTTTTGTTGCATATCTACCGGGGTTTTCCATTTTCCTAATGAAGAAGCTGCCGCTATTGCTATTCATACGGTGAAAACCTATTTACAAGAAACCAATTATGAAATGAAGGTGATCTTTAATGTATTCAAAGACGAAGACGAACGCATTTATCAAACCTATCTCCAACATTGAAAAGCTGCATGCGCTGTTACAAGAGGCAGATGCAATCTTAATAGGTGCCGGAGCTGGCTTATCTACCGCAGCCGGTTTGCGTTATGATGGTGAACGGTTTTATCGTTATTTTCAAGACTTTATAGATGCTTATCATTTTACTAATATGTATGAAGCAGGGTTTTATCCTTTCGCGACATTGGAAGAATATTGGGGATATTGGAGCCGACATATTTATCATAATCGCTATGCTGCTCAGGTAAATACGGTCTATGCAGATCTGTTATCCCTTGTCAAAGATAAGAATTATTTTGTCATTACGACGAATGTGGATCATCAGTTTCAATTGCATGGATTTGCGAAAGAACGTTTATTTTATACCCAAGGCGATTATGGCTTGTTGCAATGTTCACACAATTGTCATGCCAAGACGTATGATAATGAGAAAGTGATACGGCAGATGGTTATGCAGCAAAAAAAGCGTTGCATTCCCAAAGAATTGATTCCTTATTGTCCCTATTGCCATGCTCCTATGACAGTAAATCTACGCTATGATGCTAATTTTTGTGAGGATGCAGGTTGGCATGCCGCACAAAAACGATATCAGCAATTTCTCAAGCAGCATAAAGATGATCACATTGTATATTTAGAATTAGGAGTAGGGAATAATACTCCGGGCATCATTAAATATCCTTTTTGGCAATTCGTTCATGAAAATCCACAGGCATATTATGTTATCATCAACCAATTGGAAGCATATTGTCCCATGCAGTTGGCAAAACAATCACTCGTAATTGAAAAGGATATTGCGTCTGTGTTAAAAGAAATAAAACCATACGTTCAAACATAGGGAAGAACAATTTGTTGATCAAGGTATAAAAAGGCTATAGATATGGAATAAAAAGGAGTAGGAAAACGATGAGAAAATTATGGGTCTGTTTATGTTGTGTGTTATGCTTGAGTGCCTGCACAGCGAAAGTAAAAGATGAAAAAGTACCCCAGGTGTTGCAGGAGTATAAGAAATATGTCAATGCAGCGCATGCACAAATTATCCCAAATCCGATACAAACCGATGCTTTTTCACCATATGCCAATAGCAGTGAAGCGTATTATCGAGCAATGGATTATGTCATTGCACATGGGGCAAAAACGAATGGTGAAGAAAGTGTGACACAGCAAGAAGCCCTACAGGATGTAGAAGATGTTTTCTTTACTTTGAAGGCATTGTATGGGAAATATCCTATATATGGAGATGCGCGCTTCCAAGAAGCAAAGCAAATGGTAGATAAACAGATAAAGACATATGCAAAAATTAAGAAAACGAAGTTAGGTGAAGTATTAAGAAAACAACTTTCTTTTATTGAAGATGTCCATTTTCAAATTGATTTTGAACCTTTGCATGAAAGCTATACCACGTATAGCGAACAAGGGGTACACTATCAAAAAAAGGCTTATGTGAAAAAGAAGGATGGTTATTATGATCAATCCAATCAAAAACGTATTGTGCAAATCCATAAGGATGCAGATCTTGCGACGTATTTAAAGCCTGTCTTGCATAAGGATGGCAGCATTTCTTATCAACTGTTTTATCGAAGCAGAAAAAACATTACGCACTTATCCATGCGCTATGCAGATGGAAGTGAGCGTAAGGTAGCTATGGAAAAAGTGGAACAGATGAAGCGTAGTGAGGATATTCTTACAGAAAAAATCGTGCAAGGTATTCCTTATCTGCATATTACAAAAATGATATATCCCAGAGCCAGTGATACGTATGCACAATATGCCGAAACTTTTTTAGCAAGGGCAGCGCAATTCTCCCAAAAACCGCTTGCCATTTTAGATTTACGGGGCAATCCTGGTGGTAATGCAATGTTGAGTTATGCGTGGTCGCATAGTTATGCCAAACAGCGCTTAAGTGGTTATGGAGCACGAATGCTGCGGCTGCCATTGCATGAACAAAAGTTCAAACAGCTGATGGATGAGAAAACCGATCAATCCTTAGCATCTTTATTAGAAGATGGCAATTATCAGAAACATGATAATTTATTATATATTGAAAAGCCTTATATGGGAAAAAAGCTGATCAAGAATAAAAGTATATTATTGGTTTTGCAAGATGAAACCAGCGCATCGGCCAGTGAAATGCTGATGGATGAATTGCATACAATGGAAAATGTAATCTTTATTGGAATGCCGAGTGCAGGGGCAATTAGTGGCAGTGCAATGTCAAGCTTTTATTTAGATAAAAGTGGTTTGCAAATCATGTTTGGAAATTTATATGGGGATTTTCCTGAAACGTATGCCAGTGAATATCAGGGGATTGCTCCGGATATTTGGGTTCAGGGAAAAGATGTATTGAAATATGTGAAAGAACTTTTGAAATAGTACAAATTTTGAGGGAATCAGATTGTATAGTATATGCGTTTATGATAGAATATTCTAAGATTTCCTTTCATTAGGAAATGGGGATAGATAAAGAGGTATATGAGAATGATCAAAAAGAAAAAGTACAACTATTTTCAGGCATATCAACTGATGACAGAATGTGCTTATCAGGCGGCTTTTGAATTGATGAAGATGATGAAAGACTACCAACCGAATGCCATTGATGTACATTTGCAGAAAATGCATCGCATTGAGCATGAGGCTGATTTACGTCGTCATGAAATTATGACCGTATTAGCAAAAGATTCGCGCCCTCCTATGGATCGCGAAGATATTGTGGCATTAAGTAATGCGTTGGATGATATGGTGGATATGGTGGAAGATGTTTCTATCGGCCTTTATATCTATAATGTAAAAGAAGTGCAAGAAGCAGCAATGGCATATGGGAAGGTTATTGTGATGTGCTGTGATGCGGTTCGTGAAATGATGAAGGAATTTGAAAAAATTCAGTACAACAACAATATTATGGATTGTATCAAGCGGGTAAATCATCTAGAAGGGCAAGGCGATACTTTGTTCGCCAAAGCGACTAGAGAATTGTTTAGCGATGTCCTTGATCCAGTAGAAGTGATTCGTTGGAAATCTATTTATGATCGCATGGAATTAGCTTGTGATTCTTGTGAGAAAATTGGACATTTAGTAGAAAGTGTAGTTTTAAAACACGCATAATAAATTAACAAAACCAGTTTGATAGGATATGACATCATATCCTAAGCATGCTGGTTTTTTTGTAAAAGATAAACAATAATTTCCAAAAATTGAAAATAATATTTACAAGATGAGGTTTTAGGAGTATTATATCAATGATTGTATACAATTAGTTATACCTTGTTGCATAGTGGTGATTTCTTAGGAAATCGCCTTTTTTTTGTACTTTATTTGCATAAATCTATAGAATACACAATAAAAACGATACATTCAAAAAAGTATAACATAATAGATATCGCCACGATATTTTAAAGATATTAAAGGAGCACCCTATGAGATTTATTGATATACATAATCATATGTGTTGGGGGTTAGATGATGGTTCGCAATCACTGGAAGAAACCAATAAGTGTCTTCAGAGTTGTGTGAAAGAGCATATAGAACGCGTTATTTTTACACCACATTATTGTGAAAGAGAAGACACGGTAATGTCCATGACATTCATGAAACATCGTCTTCAAGAGTGTATTGATCTAGCAAAACAATATGGCATACAAGGATACTGTGGATGTGAATTTTTATTAAATACTGATTTTGCGAAAAGTTTGCCAAAAAAGCAAATGCTTACATTAGCAGGTTCAGATTATGTCTTATGTGAATTTTCATGCAGGAATGAACTTGGTGATGAGTTTATGGTGGAAGAACGACTATATGAACTGATACTTGCAGGATATGTTCCGATCATCGCACATATTGAACGTTATTTTCCCCAAAAGCTAGATATAGAAAGGATCCAAAGATGGGTGGAATTAGGGTGCTATTTGCAAATCAACGCATCAAGTATTTGTGGCTGTTTTGGTAAGACGTGTCAGAAACATGCTAAGAAGTTGTTACATAGAAATCTTTGTCACTTTATCGCATCAGATGCTCATCACGATGCAGGAAGAAGACAGATGATGTTTCAGGCAGCTTATAAAGAAGCTTTGAAGATTTGTGGTGAGGATGTATGTGATTGTTTATGTTATCGAAATCCTTTGCATGTTGTACATCATGAAGAATTGGAAACCGATCATTTCGGTCATAAAAAAAGTCGCTTTTTTCATTTATAGGAGTTATTAAGGTGTTTTTAATTGTAAAGACGATAATAAAAATATTTTGATAAGGGAGTGAATAAAATGTATGAGAAGTTTATGAAACGGTTTTTCGATTTTTGTTTATCTTTCCTTGCACTCGTTTTACTAAGCCCCATAGCCCTTATGATCTGTATATGGATCAAATGTGATAGTCCTGGACCGGTATTTTTTAAACAAAAAAGGGTTGGAAGAGCTAGAAATCTATTCGACATCTATAAATTTCGTTCCATGTTAGAAACAACACCAAGCGATTGCCCAACACATTTATTAAAGGATCCGCAAAAATATATCACAAGGTCAGGACGTTTTTTACGAAAGACAAGTTTGGATGAATTGCCTCAATTGATCAATATACTGCTGGGTCATATGTCTTTTATCGGTCCTCGTCCTGCTTTGTACAATCAAGATGATCTTATTGCGGAAAGAGAAAAATATGGAGTTCATAAGTATCGTCCGGGGTTAAGTGGATGGGCACAGGTCAATGGAAGAGACGAGCTACCAATTATAGAGAAAGTAGCTTTTGATAAATATTACGTTGATCATTGTTCCCTTCTCTTTGATATTAAAATATTGCTTAAAACAATAACATGTGTTTTTAGAAGAACAGGTGTTGTCGAAGGTTGTATCCAGCAGGATCATGTAACAATTGAGCAAAAAGATACATACTCAGGAGATGTGAAATCCTTATGAAAAAAATTTTAATCACCGGAAGTAATGGTTTTATCGGTCGACAGCTATGCGCAGCACTTGCTAAGGAATATGAAATTTTCGGTATTAATAGAACGCAAAGTGTGCAGTTGGATGAACAGCATGGTTTTATTTGTGAGCTTAGTGATTTTACTTCTATACATACGATATTTGATAGAATCCAACCGGATATTGTTATTCATTTAGCTGCACTTGTTCATAAAAACCATGCGGATACCTCACAAGCGAACTATGATTTTATCAATTATGAATGTGCATGTAATATTTTTGATGAATGCATACAGAGAAACTGTAAATTAATTTTTTCCTCAACGATTGAAGTCTATGGAAATCGTCAGCAGACATTGGTGAAGGAAAGTACAGTGTGTTCTCCTAAGAGTTATTATGCTATCGCAAAATATAAAGCAGAGGAATATTTACGTACGCATAGCGATCAGTTGACTTATGCCATTTTACGATTTGCTCCTGTTTATGGCGAAGCGTTTACCTTGAACATTGATAAACGAATATTATTAAAACCAATACCATTGGCTTATTATTTTAAAAATGGGGAATATCAATTTCATTTTTGTTCAGTAAATAACATTATAACGTTTGTGACGTTTTTAATTGAAAAAGATACCTATGGAAATACAATTTATAATCTTAGTGATAAAAAGGCAGTGAGTGCGAAAGAATTAATTACCTTTTATAAAGCGCAAGGCTGGTGTAAATATCATATTCGAATGCCTTATTTGTTATGTGAAGCAATGATCTTGTTTCTTGGTGTTTTTTATAAAGTAATGAAAAAAAAGGATGTCTTTCTATCCATTAGAAATTTTGAAAAGTTATTTTCTTCGACAATTTACAGCAATCAGAAAGCAGATACCTTATGCCCTTTACCTGGTAGTATTGAGGATATTGTCAAAGGTAGGAAATCATGAAAATCTTAATTGTAAGTCAGTATTTCTGGCCGGAGCATTTTCGCATTAACGATCTGGCAATAACTTTACAACAGTTAGGCAATGAGGTCAGTGTTTTAACCGGACTGCCTAATTATCCCAAAGGACATTATTATCAAGGGTATAGTAAAACAAAGAACAATGATGAAAAGTGGCAGAATATTTCCATATATCGTTGCAATATGCGACCAAGAGGACAAGGCAGCCTACAACTTGTGCGCAATTATCTAAGCTATGCTTACCAAGCGATAAAGAAAAGTAAAATACTTGAAGAACAAAACTTTGATCTGTTGTATGTATTTGGCGTATCACCACTTACCTCAGCATTGCCCGCTATTTATTTGAAGAAAAAATGGAAGATCCCGATTATCTTAAATGTACAAGATTTATGGCCGGAATATGTAACAGCTATTACCGGTTTAAAAAATCCGCTTTGTGTCTGCATATTAGATAAACTAATGCGTTATATTTATCGTTCTTGTGATAAGATCTTGATTTCCTCAAAAAGCTATGAGCAAAGTATTCAAAGATATTTGGGGACAAACAGTGATAAGATCATGTTTTGGCCGCAATACGCTACGGTGGAAAAGGTTGCAAAAAGCAAGGTATTGTTTGATGAGATGGCGTTTCATATTGTTTTTACCGGAAATATCGGTGAAGCGCAAGGATTGGATATCGCTATAGAAACAGCTGATATGCTCAAAGATTTCCATGTGCAATGGCATTTCATCGGTACCGGAAGATATATGACGAAATTAGTAGCGATGGTGAAGCAGCGGAAATTAGAAAAGTGTGTAATTTTCCATGGTTGGATACCAGAAACACAAGTACCTCAATATTTAGCGAGTGCAGATGCTGCTTTATTAATTTTAAAGGATGATGATGTATTTAAGATGGCGTTACCGGCGAAATTGCAGACGTATATGGCATGTGGAGTCCCCATCGTGGGTTGTGTTAAAGGAGAAAGTAAACGTATTCTTTTAGAAGCAGAAGCAGGAATCGTGACAGATGAAATCAGTGCTGCTGGTTTAGCAAGTGTATGCAAACAATTCTTAACATGTCCCAAGGAACGTTATGATCGTTTATGCAAGAATGCACTAGCATATGGAAAGGCGCATTTTGATAAACAAGTCTTGATTGAGCAATTAATAAAAGAAATGAGGGTGTTAAAAGATGAGCATATTTAAAGATAAGGTGTTGTTAATAACGGGAGGTACAGGCTCCTTTGGCAATGCGGTCTTAAAAAGATTTATTGAAACGGATATCAAAGAAATACGTGTATTTAGCAGAGATGAATTAAAACAAGATGATATGCGTCATGAATATCAAGCAAAGTATCCTGTGCTTTTTCATAAATTGCGGTTTTATATCGGTGATGTTCGTGACATTGATTCTATTCGCAATGCCATGCATGGTGTTGATTTCGTCTTTCATGCGGCAGCGCTTAAGCAAGTGCCTTCCTGTGAATTCTTTCCGTTAGAGGCTGTGAAAACAAATATCATAGGTACAGATAATGTGTTAAGTGCAGCAATTGAGTATCAAGTGAAACGAGTGGTCTGCTTAAGCACAGATAAAGCAGCCTATCCCGTGAATGCCATGGGCACAAGTAAAGCGATGATGGAAAAAGTGATTACGGCGAAAAGTCGCATCGTGGATCCACGTAAAACAAGTATCATGTGTACACGATATGGGAATGTATTAGCTTCTCGAGGATCGGTAGTACCATTATTTATCAAGCAGATCAAAGAAGGTCGGCCATTGACGTTAACCAATCCCAATATGACAAGGTTTTTAATGACTTTAGAAGAAGCGGTTGATTTGGTGCTTTTTGCTTTCAATCATGGTGAAAGTGGCGATATTTTTGTGCAAAAGGCACCTGCGTGTACCATAAAAGTATTAACAGAGGCATTAAAAGAATTATTCCATGCCGATAATGCTATCAAAATCATTGGCATCCGTCATGGGGAAAAGATGTATGAAACACTATTAATGGATGAGGAATGTACAAGTGCGATTGATTTGGGTAATTTCTATCGTGTTCCGGTAGATAAGCGGGATTTGAATTATGACAAGTTTTATACGGGCAGTAATGAACATGTTCGCATATCCCATTTTAATTCCGATACGACAGTTCTTATGGATACTGAGGAAGTAAAAGCCAAGCTATTGGAAGTGGCTTATGTACAACAAGAGTTGCGTACTTGGGAGCATCAATACGCATGAACATTTTAATAACCGGAGCGTATGGTTTTATTGCCCGAAATTTAATACATGTATTACAAAGTAAAGAACTGTCGTTTTTACAACCACTGAAGTTGTATACCTATGATCGCCGTGATGCGATAGAAGACTTAAAAGAATACTTGACGGATTGTGATTTCATCATTCATTTAGCCGGTGTCAATCGACCACAGAAAGCACAAGAATATGAAGAAGGTAATAAAGGATTCACACAGTTTATTTGTGATGAATTAATCCAGCATAGGAATACATGTCCCATTTTAATGACCTCATCGATTCAGGCAGTGCTAGATAATGATTATGGAAGAAGCAAACGTGCAGCTGAAAATTGCTTAAGATCGCTATGGCAAAAAAACGGTAATAAAATTTATCTATATCGTCTGCCGAATGTATATGGGAAATGGTGCCGCCCTGATTACAACAGTGTCGTAGCAACTTGGTGTTACCACCTTGCTAGAAATCAGGATATTCAGATTCACGATGAACAAAAGGAAATCACGCTTTGTTATATTGATGATGTCATTACGGAAATACTGAATTGTCTGCAAGGAAAGGCAACGGTTGCAGATGAATCTGATTTCTATAAGGTAGAACCAACAACGAGGTGTCGTTTATCGGAATTAAGAAATATCTTATGTTCCTTTAAAAATGAGCAGCAGAATCTTACATTGCCTAATCAAACGGCATTTGTTAAAAAGCTATATGCCACCTATTTGTCTTATCTGCCGCAAGAAAACTTATCGTATTCTTTAACAATGCATCAGGATGCGCGAGGCAGCTTTACCGAGATGTTTCATATGGATACTTATGGACAAGTGAGTGTAAATGTTTTGCATCCGGGTATTGTAAAAGGAAATCATTGGCATATGAGCAAAAATGAAAAATATGTTGTTGTCGCCGGCGAAGGAAATGTTAAATTGCGCAATCTTTATAACGATGATCATAAGCTTCTTACCTATCATCTTTCGGCGAACAAAATGGAAGTAGTGGATATACCACCGGGGTATTTACATTGTATTGAAAATACGGGAACGCAGGATATGGTAGTAATTATTTGGGCAAATGAAGTATTTGATGAAACTTATCCGGATACCTATTATAAGGAGGTGTGAACACCCTTATGAAAAAATTAAAATTGATGACAATCGTTGGTACCAGACCGGAAATCATACGATTATCAGAAATCATCAAAACATGTGATTTATACTTTGAACAAATCCTTGTACACACCGGGCAGAATTATGACTATCAACTGAATCAGATTTTTTTCAAGGATTTGCAGCTGCGGGCACCGGATTTTTACTTAAATGCCGCAAAAGATGAAGTTGGTGAGACAATCGGCAGCATTATTGCAAAAAGCTATCATCTAATGGCAAATGTTCGTCCTGATGCAGTGCTGGTGCTGGGAGATACCAATAGTTGCTTAAGTGTGATCGCGGCGAAACGCTTGCATATCCCGATTTTTCATCTAGAAGCTGGAAACCGCTGTTTTGATGAACGATTGCCAGAGGAAACGAATCGTCGTATCGTAGATCATATTGCAGATGTAAATTTGTGTTATAGCGAACATGCCAGAAGATATCTCTTGGCGGAAGGAGTAGCAAAAGACAGAGTGTTTGTAACAGGATCTCCAATGGCTGAAGTTCTTACGAAGAATCTAACGCAAATCCGTGATTCAAAGATTCTTAAAGAACTTGGTTTAGTAAAGCAACAATATATTTTGTTATCCGCGCATCGGGAAGAGAATATCGATCATGAAGAAGCTTTTTATGATGTATTTACGGCAATCAATGCCTTAGCAGATATGTACAATGTGCCTATTATATATTCTTGTCATCCAAGAGCAGAAAAGTTTATTAGGGAAAGGAATTTTTCTTTTGATGAACGTGTCCGTATTCATAAGCCATTAGGTTTTCATGATTACAATCAATTACAGATACAGGCATTGGCTGTTGTAAGTGATTCTGGAACACTTCCTGAAGAAGCTGCCTTTTTCTCATCCATCGATTTAGGATTTCCGGCTGTTTGCATACGTACTAGTACCGAGCGCCCTGAGGCGATGGAAAAAGGAAATTTCATTCTTGCCGGTATCCAAAAGGAAGAGGTATTACAGGCGGTTGCCTTAGCAATACAATTAGAAAAGCATCATGAAAAAAGCTTGCCTGTTTATGATTATATTGAGCCAATCAGTGGAAAAGTCGTAAGAATCCTTCAATCCTATACTTCCATCATAAATAAAACCGTATGGAAAAAATAGTTTTCGTGAATACCGTATGCTATGGCAGTACAGGAAGGATATGCAAGACATTGTATACAATGGCACAGCAAAAAGGGTATAGCTGTTACATGGCTTATGGCAGAGGCAAGGCAGAGGCAACTTATAAAACAATAAAAATAGGAACGATCTTTGATGTTTTATGGCATGTGGGAAAGGCACGCTTTTTAGGAAAAAATGGTTTTGGCAGCTATTTTGCGACCAAACGCTTTATTAAAAAGCTCGAACGGCTACAGCCGGATATTCTTCATTTGCATAATCTGCATGGCTATTATCTGAATTTACCACTATTTTGTGCATATTTAAAACGTCATCCGGAAATAAAAAAAATTTGGACATTACATGATTGTTGGAGCTTTACAGGGAATTGTGCACACTACAATGGTCATGGCTGTATGCAATGGCAATCACAATGTCGTCAATGTCAGCATCATGATGGCTATCCTAAGACAATAAGGAGCGATATGACACGCAGCTTTCAGAAAAAGAAAGCATGTTTTACCGGCATAGAAAATCTCATCTTGATTACTCCTTCCGATTGGCTTTTGCAGCAAGTGCAAGCTTCCTTTCTACAAGCATATCCAATCTATACCATTCATAATGGAATTGACTTACAAGTATTTTCTCCAAGGAAGACCGCGATGGATAAAAAAACGAAAACGATTCTTGGGGTTGCTGGGAAATGGACTGCTGCAAAAGGGTTTGATGATTTTATCGCTTTGGCAAAGCACATTCCAGATGCATATCAAATCGTTATGATTGGGTTAACGAAACAACAGCTGCATCAATTGCCATCCAATATCAAAGGATATAAAGAAACACACGATGTGAAAGAGCTTGTTTCCTGGTATCAGCAAAGCTATGTCTTTTTCAATCCAACATATGAGGATACTTACCCAAGTGTTAATCTTGAAGCGCAGGCATGTGGCTGCCCAATTGTTAGTTATGATGTGGGCGGATGTAAAGAAACCTTGTGTAAAGGAAGCTATGTTGTACATAACGTAAACGAATTCTTGAAGCTTTTAAAGGAAAAGCCATTGCAGCGTATACAATTGCTTCCAGAAGAAAAGGCTCATTTGGATAAGAATAGAGCGTTTCTTGCGTATATTACCTTATACGAAGGACGGTTACATGAAGATGGGAAGGATACCATATGAGAATTGCATATTTAATATTGGCACATACAGATGTCAAACAATTGAATCGATTGTTAAAACAGTTATGTGAAATGCAGGATGTGTATTTGCATGTGGATCAAAAGGCTGATTTCTCCATCGATGAAATAAATGACTATTCATCCTTATATATCCTTACACAACGCACAAGGTGCTATTGGGGAGATATCAGCTTAGTAGAAGCTACCTTATTACTGTATCGTGCCGCATTACAGAAAAAATATGATCGCTATGTTTTATTATCCGGACAAGATTATCCATTGTATGCACAAAAAGATTTGCAGACTTTTTTTGCAAAGCATGCCGATGTAGAGTTTATCAGAGGATTTGCAATCACGGATAAGAACCAAGATTATTTTAAGATTCAGCAACGACATTTTATGAAGCCTTTTTTCCATAACAAAAAAGCGGATAGATTTCTTCATCACCTGTTACGTTATGGTATTACAAAGAATCGTCTGTTTTATAAAAAAACGGACTTAATTCTACAAGGACAAACTTATACGGTGTATGGTGGAGGACAATGGCATGCGTTAACGCATGCGTTTGCAAGCTATATGATGGATTTGATTGATACCCAGCCAAAGTTATTAACATATTTTCAGACTTCATATGCACCGGATGAAATGTTGTTTCAAACGATCCTCTTTAATTCACCTTTTCGTGATCATACGTTTAAAAAAGGTGTTGAAGCGGCTTATGTTGATGATATCCATCGGTGGACAGCTTTGCATGTGATGAAAATCAATGCATATGGTGAAGTCTCGCCATATAGTAATGACGATTACGCATATCTTAAAGCAAGTGAGGCATTATTCTTTCGCAAAGCAGTTAGTGGAATCAGTGATACCTTGATAGATCGATTAGAAGAGGAGTTTTATGCAGCAAGCATATGAGCAACGAAATCAGTACTTTGATTTCATAAGAGGAATCGGTTGTTATCTGGTCTTTTTTGCACATGTCTGTATCCTACATCTGGATTTTGTGATGAACTCTGTTTTCTTACATACCCTTTTCAATGCGATTGTCTATGCAATACCGATTTTTATTATCATATCGGGAAAGTTGATGTTGCGAAGAGCGTATAGCTATCGCGAAATATCTAAGAAAATCATGCATTTTATCGCTTTGATTGCGTTTTGGAATTTCTTATATGCCATAGTTGTCTATTGGCAACAAGGGATTCTTACTATCTTACAAATGACATTGCTACAGATGATAAAAGATGTATGGCAGGGGAGTTATTATTATCAATTTTGGTTTTTATATCTCTTGATGTTTTTATACAGTATCACCCCATTACTATATCGCTTATATACCACGCACAAAAAACGTTATCTTCAAGTAGTTATGTGGTTGGGGGTACTGTGTATCTTAGTTGATAGTATTAATTTGGGATGTGAAATACAAGGATATGCTTGCATAATGCGAATACCACAAATATTGCGAATGTGGATATGGCTATTTTATTTTATGCTTGGTGGCTGCTTATCGGATGTTTGTCAAAGGATGGAAAGGTGCATGATCGTAACGAAAAGTAAGGTCTTGCTAAGTGTGTTTATTACGCTTTTTCTGCTATTGATAGCAAGTGAGCGAATAGACACTTGTATGCCTGAAATGTTTTATGGTTCGATACTGGTCATATGCAGTCTTTGCCTTTGCTTTACGTATCGGCAGCAAGCTGCTTTACAATTGCATAGGTCATTGCATATCGCAACTTATTTTATAGGAATCTATATCCTGCAATTGCCATTATTAACGATGACATCTCCATTATTTCAGTTCATATTGCAATGGCCTTTCAGCACGATATGGTATTTTCTTTTCAGTAATTTCGTATTTGTTGTGCTTGTAGTGGTATGTAAGGTTTTATATAAAAATAAATACTTGCGTGAAACTTTGCGTTAATAGGGAAGGAGGATGAAAAAATGGAGATATCAGTCATTGTACCAATGTACAATTCTGAAAGCACGATAAAAGCTTGTGTAGAATCAATCTTACAACAACAAGGTGTTGCGGAAATTTTACTTTGTGATGATGGTTCTACGGATAATACGGCACAACTATGTCAACACTTAGCGACATTATACCCATGCATACAGTATTTGTCTTGTCCACACCAAGGCCCTTCAGCTGCTCGTAACATCGGCCTGCAGCATGCAAAAGGTAAGCTTATTTCTTTCATTGATTCAGATGATACGATTGATAAACACATGTATGAAGAAATGTCGAAACAATTTCACAAGGACGTAGATTTAGTCATGTGTTCCTATGAGTTATCTTTTCGTAATATTAAACAACCGATGTTGTTTCCGTTTCCACAAGAACAGCAGGAATACACACATGAAAAGGTTATGCAGGAAATTGTTCCTGCTATGGTATCGGAATATTCAATAACGAATACACGACAGAAGATTATCATAGGAAGTGTGTGTCGGTGTTTATTTCGTAAGGAGCTCATTCAGAAAAAACAGCTCACGTTTGATACCGCTGTGCGGTTTACAGAAGATTTACAATTTTTGGTGGATTACATTTTACAATGCCGAACTGTCGTTTTTATGAATCAGCCGTTTTATCATTATCAAAAAACCAGACGGACGACGACGCAAAGCTATATGCCTCATTATTTTACAGATATGGTGCATAGTCATGAGCTATTGCTAGAGAAGATCACGTTGCATCAGCCTGCTTTGGCAAAGCAATTAAAAAAGAGTTTTGCTTATCGCAGGCTCATGAATTACTATGAGGAAATCGTGAATCAAAGTAAAGTCGATGCAAAGGCCTCCTTTTGGAAACGTAGAGCCTATCTAAAGCAGGTTTTTAAAGACTATCATATACAAGAGGAACTTTCTTTATTTCATCTTGAGGAACTATTCAGTATTCCCCGAAAATATCGCAAAGGATTTTATCAGGGACATGTCACACTCATGTTCGCTGAACAATGCATAAGAAATAGAATAAAATGGATTTTATATGCCACAGAAAGGAAAAAGAGATGAAATTTGATTATGTAATCGTAGGTGCAGGGATTGCCGGTTTGTGTATGGCAGAACGTATTACAAATGTTTTGCATAAAGAGGTTTTGATTATTGAAAAAAGATCACATATAGGTGGCAATCTATATGATTGCTATGATGAGAATGGGCTTCTCATACAAGCCTATGGACCGCATATCTTTCATACAAATGATGCATCTGTATTTTCTTACTTAAGTACATTTACCACTTGGCATGAATATCAACATAAAGTGCTTTCTTATGTAAATGGCGAATATGTTCCATTTCCTGTAAATCTATGTACACTTAGCCAAATATTTCATGAGCCGTTTACGAAAGAAAAAGCACAACAATATTTTCAAAAGGTACAACAGGATCCTCAATCTTGCAAAACTTTTGAGGATATAGCAATAGCCAGTGTGGGAGCTGATTTATATGAGATGTTTTATAAACACTATACGGAAAAGCAATGGGGTATGCCATGCAAAGAATTGGATGCTTCCATCTTTTCAAGAATACCGATTCGTCTGAATAATGATCAACGTTATTTTTCTGATCGTTACCAGGGAATTCCCAAAGCCGGCTTTACAGCCATGATGAAGCGAATGTTAAATGCGAAAATGCATATTCTTCTGAATACAGATTATCAACAGATTAAAGATGAAATATCCTATGAAAAACTAATCTATACAGGACCATTGGATGCCTATTATGATTATTGTTATGGGCACCTTCCTTATCGTTGTTTACGTTTTGCTTTTGAAACACATGATACCCCATCGTATCAACAAGCAGCGGTAATCAATTATCCCAATGATTATGATTACACACGTATCACCGAATTTAAAAAGCTGACGGGCCAAGAACATAAGCACACGGTCATACTGAAAGAGTTTCCCGTGCAAGAGGGAATCCAATGTTATCCGATCTTACAACCTAAAATAAATGCGATATTAGCACAATACCAGAGATTGGCAGAACAGGAAAAGGATGTTATTTTTTTAGGACGATTAGCAAATTTTAAATACTATAACATAGATCAGATCGTAGCTGAGGCATGCAAATGTTTTGCTCAGCTGTGTGAGAAAAGCGATGCATAAAAGATTAATTAGCAATTATATTTATAACACCCTTTATCAAATTCTGATTATTTTCCTTCCTTTGTTGACGACCCCTTATCTGGCAAGAGTTTTTGGTGCTGAAGGAATAGGAAGTTTAAGCTATGTACAATCGATTAGCTCATATTTTATTTTATTTGGAACATTAGGAACCGGGTTGTATGGACAAAGAGAAATCGCTTATTATCAAAATAAACAAGAAGCGCGTTCGCAAGTCTTTTTAGAAATACTGATTATTCGCTGTCTGATGCTGATGGTAAGTATCATAGTATACGTATTGTATTTGCGACAGGTACAGGAATTACAGTTTTTGTTTTTACTGCAGATGATTGAAATTATCGCGAATGTGTTTGATATTTCTTGGTATTATCAAGGAATGGAAGATTTTCGCTATATCACATTTCGTAATATAGCCGTAAAGCTCATCGGAGCAATTTGTATCTTTACATTTATCAGAAGGAAAGCTGATATGTGGCTGTATATCGTATGTTTGGGGATGGTTGGACTCATCGCTAATCTATCTTTATGGTTAGCCTTACATAAAACGATGCAGTTATCAAATATTACAAAGCTTCATTTAAAACGTCATCTTTTTCCTATTTTCATGGTATTTTTACCTCAGATTGCCATGCAGATCTACACCTTATTCGATAGGACCATGTTAGGGTATTTATCTACCTATGCGCAAACCGGATATTATGATCAGACACAGAAAATCATTCGTCTGATTCTCATCTTTATCACATCCCTTGGCACGGTCATGATGCCACGCATTGCAAGTATTCAGGCAGAAGATAAGGACGACAAGATTCTTCATTATCTTTATATATCCTATAAATTTGCATTGTTATTAGCAATGCCTGCGATTTTTCTATTGCTGTGTATTGCCAATCGTTTTATCCCATGGTTTTTAGGACCATCTTATGATGCGGCAATCAGCTTATTAAAATGGAGTACACCTTTGCTGTTGCTGATTGGCTTAAATAATGTTACCGGCATGCAATACTTGATATCTACAAGAAGACAAAATGCATTTACATGCACGGTAGTGTTAGGAGCTGTTTTAAATTTTATCATGAATGCCTTACTGATACCGCAATTTGCTGCCAAAGGGGCAATTCTTTCAAGTGTCTGTGCAGAGTTTTTGATTACCGCAGTGCAATTTTATATCGTTCGCAAGAAGATAGCATTTCGCAAAGTTTTCAGAGAATGCGTTCATTATGGTTTATGTGCCGGTATTATGTTTCTTTGCATCATTTGGATCAACGTTTTGGATATTCCCATCATCCTTTATATGGTATTGGTGGGGGTTATGGCGAGTGTTTCTTATGGAATAGCTTTATATATAAGCAAGGACACCTTATTTGGCAATATGTTACACTTCTTGTCGCAAAAGCTGGGTAGGTGTAAAAAGGAGGTCTGATGGATATGAATTGGCGTAATTTTCGGTTTATCCAATATTTAAAGCATATCAAAAAGTTGTATCAGAAACATCAGCGTTTATTTGAAAGAGAAAACGATTTGCTGTTTTTATGCAAGGCTTTCTTAAAAACAAGAATCGTGATGAGAAGTGATGATGCAGCAAAAGACTTCCAAAATTTATGCCAAAAAGCATCCTTTCACAAACAAGGGTGTTATCAATATTTTTATTATTATATAAATCCCTATCTATCCTTAAGCCAGCGACATCATGTGTTTAGTAATATCACGATTGCATATGAAAAATTCATTCAAAATAGTTTTCAAGCCTTGTTAGCAGAAGGCGAGAACTTACCCAATACATCATTTAAAAAACAGCAAAACTGCGTGTTATTAGCTATCATGACACAAATTGAAACAATCAGCACAAAGCTTCATGCTATGCAACGTTTTGATTTACAGCAGCTGTTTGCCGAAATGGTGCAGGGTGAAGCTAGACATCTACAAGATGGGATGCAAAGAATATTGTTTTTGAATCAGATGCTTTGGCAAAGCGGTCATGAATTGGTTGGATTGGGACGCTTTGATGCATTGTTGTTTCAATTATATGAGCAGGATTTACAGACTGGGTATATCACAGAAGAAAAAGCAAAGTCTATGCTTTTGGAGTTTTGTCATATTTTACATCAAGATTATTGGTTTAAAAGCAGTGAGTTATTAGGGGATACGGGGCAAATTTTGATTCTTGGTGGAAAAGATCTCCAAGCGAATACGGCCTTTACGAAGCTTATCTTACAAGTTTTTGAAAAATATGATAAACCAGAGCCAAAGCTGTTGTATCGATATACCCAAACCTGCCCTAATGTCATAAAGGAACAAATTTTTAGGGTTCTAAAAAAGGGGAATGGTTCGCCTTTGCTAAGTAATGACGATGTGATTCTAACTTGTTTGCAACAAGCAGGTATTGCACAAGTTGATGCTTTGCATTATGGAACATCCGCTTGTTGGGAACCTTTGCTTATCGGAAAAGATAGTTCGCAAAATAATACATCGATCTTGAATTTCCTTGTTCCTATCGTAAAACTTATGAACGATGATCTTTTGACGATAGAAGAAGTCTATCAACGATATTTTAGTTACTTAAAGGAAGATATTTTAAGAATTTGTCAGGCTTCAAAAGCATTGGTATATGAAAAAGATGCATTTTTATCTTTATGTATTGATGGTTGTTGGCAGTCTGTAAAGGATGTTGCAGAAGGTGGTGCCTGTTACCATAACACCGGTATTACCACGGTGGCTATGGGCAATGCGATAAATGCTCTTTTCAATATTGAAGAATTCGTGTATAAGAAAAAACTTTTCACGCTTGCTCAATTGCAAATGTATTTAGAAGATGCAGAATATGGAGAACAATTTCGCTATTTTCTGCAACAAAAAGGTGTTTTTGGTGATGATGAACAGAAAACGATGATTTCACGCATCAATAAAATAACGGCCTATGCAGCACAAGTATTTGCCGAAGAAAAAAATCAATGGGGCGGTCATTTTGTTTTTGGTCTTAGTTCTCCAGGCTATGTAAGTAGTGCTGCTACCTTTCCTGCAACGGCGGATGGGCGCGCATATGGAGAGCCTTTCATGACACATATTTCCGGAATCGCAGGCAGAGCTTATACGTCATTATTAAATTTTGCGGCAAAACTACATTATGATCATGGCAGGTGCAATGGTAATGTGGTAGATATCATGATGAATCCTCAATTATTGAATAATTTCGAAGATAAATGTCGGACACTGTTGTTTTGTGCCTTGGATCAGGGAATCTTTCAATTGCAAATGAATGTATTACAAAAAGATGTTTTACTGGATGCACAGCAACATCCTAATAAGCATGCAGATTTGATTGTTCGCGTATGGGGATTCAGTGCGTATTTCATTGATTTACCAAAAAGCTATCAGGATATTGTCATAAGGAGGTGTGAAGAATATGAAACTGTGTATCACTGACATACAACGCTTTTGCCTTCATGATGGTCCTGGTATACGTACGACGATATTTTTAAAGGGATGTCAATTGCGATGTCCTTGGTGCTGTAATCCGGAAACACAATCGCTGCAAGAACAAATGGCCATCGATATGGATAACTGTTTCTATCCAATTTGCCCCAGTCGTAAGTCAAATGCTGTTTGTCTAGCTATGCGTTCAATTGGAAAAAGGATCGATGTGCAAGAATGTCTTGCGGCCTGCTTGCAAGATCGAAAGTATTATCAAGCTGATGGAGGTGTCACCTTTAGTGGTGGTGAGCCATTGTTACAAGCAGATGTTTTGGTAGGTGTCATGCAAGCCTTAAAAAAAGAACAAATAACGATTTGTGTGGAAACCTCATTATATGCTTCGCTAAAACAGTTGCAATTGCTGCTTCCCTATGTGGATACATGGTATGTGGATTTAAAGAGTTTAGAACCTGCCTGCATCAGTAAGCTAAAAGGGAATTTAAATGAGTATATAACAAATCTAAATTACTTAACTGCTCAGCAAAAACATATCATCCTACGGATTCCGTTAGTAAAACCTTACACGTTCACAAATGCCAATTTGGAAGCTAT
Organism: Longicatena sp. 210702-DFI.1.196; assembly: GCF_020563125.1. Classification (NCBI taxonomy): domain Bacteria; kingdom Bacillati; phylum Bacillota; class Erysipelotrichia; order Erysipelotrichales; family Erysipelotrichaceae; genus Longicatena; species Longicatena sp. 210702-DFI.1.196. Next base: position 44,892 of record NZ_JAJCPX010000016.1, read on the forward strand.
CAAACGGTTTTTACCCAATTACCAATTTGAAAAGATTGAACTATTTTCAATACATAAGTTAGCGACAAAGAAATATCAAGTATTGGGAATGACGCAACCTGCATATGAAGGTGTATCTGAGGAAGAGTTACAAACATTTGCCCAAGCAATTGCGCAAAAGGATCAAGTGATTGAGGTGATGCGTATATGAGGGTATTACATGTCGTATCTGTATTGCAAAGCGGTGGCATTGAAACCATGCTTTATCGCTATCTTCACTATATGAAGGACAGGGATATCACTTTTGAAATTATGACGCATGATGAGAATGAGCAAGGTATGCTTTATCAACGATTTTTACAATTAGGTATTCGTATATATCGCATTCCCTCCAAACATACTTCGTTAAGAAAAAATCTGGCTGCCATGAATAACATTATTGCCCACGGTGCGTATGATGTCATTCATGTTCATCAAGGCTATCTGTCATGTTTCCCTTTACTGATTGCACGTTTCCATAACGTTCCTTTGCGTATTACCCATGCGCACTCCACCTACGCTTTGACAACACAACGACCAAATCTCATGATTCGCCTGATGAAATTTCTGAATGTGCATATGGCAAATGATTATTATGCGACAGGGCCAACGTGTGGAGAGTTGTTGTATGGCAAAAAACGTTGGAAAGAACATGGGTTTCTTATGTACAATGCCATGTCTCTTTCTGATTTTCAATTTGATGAAGCCACACGTATCCAATATCGCCGTCATTATCAGTTACAGCACAAAATGGTATTGCTTGTAATTTCACGTTTATCCAAAGAGAAAAACATCGCCTTCACTATTCGTCTAATGAAGTTGTTAGATGACCAATATCATTTGGTCATTGTCGGTGAGGGGGAACAAAAAGCAGCGTTGACATCTTTGACTATGTCATTAGGTTTACAAGAGCAAATTACATTCCTTGGGCAACGAAATGATGTTTGTGCCTTACTCGATATGTCTGACATCCTATTGGTGCCTTCCTTCTATGAGGGTTTTTGTATATCGGCAATTGAAGCACAAATCAATGGATTGCAAGTTATTTTATCAGATACGATTCCTCAGGAAACCGATATCACACATACTTGCCTGCGAGCATCCATTCAAAGCAAGGAAGAATGGGCTGAAAAAATTATGAACTTGCCTCGTATGTGCAGACATAACAACGATAAAATGGTGTTTCGTGAATTGTCAATTGAGACAGCGGCTGTATCTTATGAACGTAGGCTGAAGGAGATGATAAAATGAACATATATCAGTTAGAGGATTATGATGTGCAAGGTGTTGATGCGGGCAGTAAAGCGCGTATTGATGTATGTCAGATTCTGCATGAACAAGGCATCGAAGCCCTTTTGCATCATTATGAAAAAAGTCGGTTGAAACGATTATTAGAAAGCATTAAACTGACTTTTATTAAGAAAAAGGACAAGCGTTTGATTGTCCAATATCCCATCAGCAGATGGAATCAGAAAATCTTAAGACGCAGCAAAGGACAAGGAATTATTTATTTGATCCATGATTTGCAATCCATACGTTGTGGGCGTTTGCTGCAAGAAGATCTGCAAAACTTTACGTCAATGGATACACTGATTGTTCATAATAGCGTGATGGCAAAACTGATCAGACAAACTGGATTTCAAGGGAACATCATAGAACTTATGGTATTTGATTATCTAAGCAATCCCATACCTTGGCAACAAAGAAAGCTGACAAAGGAAATTGTCTATGCGGGCAATTTAGAAAAAAGTCATTTTATATCGCAATTGCATCATTTGGACAATCTTATTTTTCGTTTATATGGAAGATATATAAAGGCAAATCAGAGCAGACATATTTTATATGAAGGAGCATATCCGGCGAATACATTACCGGCTGCTTTAAAGGGAAGCTTTGGACTCATTTGGGATGGTGATGATTTAAATAGCTGCCGTGGGTTAAATGGAGAATATATGCGTTATAATAATCCACATAAATTATCCTTATATATCGTTTCATTATTGCCAATTATAACATGGTCAAAAGCGGCAATCGCACCATTTGTAATACAGCACAACATTGGTTTTGTCGTAGATAGTTTAACGGAAATAGAAGGTCGAATCCTAACGATGCATTCATCAACCTATCAGCTATATGTAGATAATCTTTTACGTTTACGTGATAAGCTGCTTATGGGAATGTATACAAAGCAAGCAATAACAAAGGCTTTGCACGTGTATGAATAACAGTTTCCAGAAATTGATGCATTTTATAAACAAACTGCTCTTTCTTAGTATTGCATGCATCAGTTTTACGCCTATTCTATTGCATAACACATCGTATATGTTCATGATTGGTCTGCTGCTGTTATGGTTTGTGACAGCCTTCTTGCACGATGCAACTTATTTTTTGACTTTTCGTCTCATGCATCTGCTTCTGCTTTTTTGGATCTTTTATTTAATGTTATTACAAGTCTTACACATCTCAGATAATAATATCGGAAATTTGTATACTTGTCTGACCTTTTGGCTATGTATAATTTTTTATGATTATTATCGCAATCATATGCAAATGGCAGAAAAAAATACATGCAAAAGAGTGCTCTATGGTATTCTGATTATCAATATGTTCAGTAATTTCATTCAACTCATCCAAGATCCATATCTATCAAAATATGTAACAGGTGGTCAATTTGCAGGTAACGTCACACAATTAAATATTTTTACCACTACGGAGCTATTAGGGGAAATCGTCTTATGTCTGTTATTCTTACATCGTTACTTAACGATCAAAACACGCATTCGTTATTTACATTTGCTTCTTGCTCTATGTACCTATTTTACCATTATTCTGTCTTCCTCCATGATATCAATCATCATATGTACATGTAGTTTGATAGGCATGCTGTTATATTATTTGAGACAGCGAAATGAACAACTTTTTCTATGTATATTGGCTATCTTTGGCATACTGCTTCTCTATTTTGTGATAAATTCCGATGCGATCATGAATGGCTGCAATGCTTTAATTTCTTCAATACCGGATGAGATGATCAAGAAACGTGGTTTAGAAATCCTACATATGTTGGATAATCAATTTCAATCAGAAATCACGATGTCTGGTCGTCTTACACTGTATCAAGACAGCTTGCATACTTTCCTTACCCATCCCTTCTTTGGCATAGGAAGACATCACAGCAATGTTCAAGGGCTCATTAGCTTACATAGTCAAATATTAGACGATTTTGCATACTATGGCGGTATCGGTGTGACCTTTTATATATTGAGCATCCGTTGCTTTTTAAAGCAGATACGATATCGTAGCATGCAGAAGGGAGCCTGTATCATATGCATGCTTGCCATTGGCTTTTTCTCATTAATGAACCCAATATTAAGCGTGGCAAATGGGTTGATTATCTTCGTATTATTGCCTTTAGAAATAGAAACAGGGCACCATCGTATTAAGCTTCCTAAAAAATTTTTAGCAGACATAAAAGATATCCTGCAGCAACGTCAATACTATTTGCAAACCATTATGCTTATAGCGGTGATGATCTTTGTAAGTCAATATAAAATAAGTGATGATTATTATGGTGATGTGGCATATTATTTGCAAAATGAAATCAGCCCCAATGCTTCAGTGAATGCAAATACGATTCTTGTCAATCAGGGGTTATTAACAGATTATAGCTATATGATCAATAGTGATGACGCTCATATGGAGATAGCGGAAAAGATGCATGTGAAAACGGTCAAATATCATGCAAAAAGTAGCGGAAGTGTTTTACATATATCGATTCAAGCTGGAAAGCAACAGGATGTCTTAAAAATAGACAAGTGTATTGAAAAACGCATCTTGCAGGATTTTAAAAAGCATAATAAAAGATTGTATAAAATTAATGAAGAAGTAGCAAAGCATCAAGAGACCACCCAAGAGAGCATAGTTCGTTATCTCTTATGTGTCCTAAGTTCCTCTTTCCTCATCTTGCTTGTTTTCTACATACGAAAGCGCCAGCACAATACATTTCAATCAAAGGATGAAGTTGAAGATTTGACTGGTTTTGTTGTTTTAACGCAAATCGCGTATCAGAAAGATATAGAGGTGTAATAAATGGATGAAAAAGAAATAAAGCTTCGCTTAAATGATTTAATCGGGATATTTAAAAAGCATTACAAAGTCATTCTCTTTTGTACTTTGCTGTGTATGGTGTTTTTAATGGTCGTTTCTTTGTGTATATTGCCAAAGAAGTATGCGAGTGATTCCAATATATATTTAAAACCAAAGACAACCTCGGAAGGAATTATTGATAATCAAACCGTCATTACGAATCGTAATTTGGTAAAAGATTATGAAAAAATCTTGCAGGGGACAACCGTCTTGTCACAGGTAGATAAAAAGCTGCATTTGGTGGATGGTACATGTAGCAAAGCTATCCAAACAAATGTCGAAGATAATTCCAATATCATCACCATAAGGGCAAATAGTGAGGACCCGTATTTATCCCAAAACATTGTGAAAGAGACCATTGCTGTTTTTACACAAGAAATGATGAAAATCAGTGAAATAGATAACATCACAGTAATTGATAAAGCTACCTTACAAACGCATTATATTTCGCCAAACATTAAATTGAATAGTATTGCAGGCGGTATTTTTGGCTTTGCTTTATCCTATATTTATTTCATCTTGGTATTTTTGCTTGATAATCGCATTAAATCCAGTGATCAGGCGGAAGAATATTTTGGTTATCCGGTGTTGGGAAGTATTCCTTTTGTCGATGAATTAAACCAAGAGAATCATCCAAGAAAAAGCATCAAAAGGAGGGTCAAAGCATATGTCAAAAAATAAAAATACCTATAAATTTGATAACATGGAAGCATTCCGTAAATTGAAAACGAATATCGAGTTTTCCGCAGTAGAAAAACCGATCAAAGTTGTTAATATTACTTCTTCCTGTGCGAATGAAGGAAAATCAACAGTGGCTTTTCATCTTGCGCAAGTGTATGCGGCAAAGTATAAAAAGGTATTGGTCATCGATTGCGATTTACGCAGACCGAAAATGCATCGTTATTTTCAAATCAGTAATCAAGTAGGCTTATCTGATTTGCTGGTGTTTATCGATAAACAGCCGGATTTAAGCACTTATATTCAAGAAGTTACAGTAACGGATTGTGAGAATGCTATTTCCGTTTTGACATCTGGAAGTAAAGTGCCAAATCCTCAAGAATTGTTAGGATCATCCAAATTCAAGAAGCTGCTGCAGGCTTTATCCAAACAATATGATTTCATCATTTTGGACTGTCCTCCTATCAGTATGATCAGTGATACTTTTTATGTAAGTAATGTCAGTGATGGAACTATTTTTGTCATATCCATGAAAGATACAAAAAAAGACATAGCACTATCTTCGATACGGCAATTAGAACGCAGCCGGTCAAAGATATTAGGAATTGTTTTAACAAAAACACAAAATTTATCATCCTATGATTACTATTACACCTATGAATAATCAAATAGCTGTATGGCAAATGAATCTAAAGAGTGCTTATTGCAAGATATCATCCTGTCTATACAAGCTAAGAAAATGGAGAACCTTATGAAAGAACTATATGTGGTAGAACAAGATGTCGTACATGCCCTAGAGCGTATTGAGGCTGAACAAAACGATTCGTATTATGATATATGGCACTTTGAAATTGATCGAAAAGCAATCAGTAAACAAATACTCATATGTCGTTTTGAAGATTTCTTTCGTATATGGGAAATGTTAACTACAAAGAGTATTGAGAAAAGTGTGCGTTTTATCCTGCGTCAGGATGAGAATGAACGATATTGGATGGTGGTGGAGGATAAGGAGTTGCTTTTATCCGTGTATGAACGTCTGTCTAAGTTGAGGAAAAGTGCATTTTATCAGAAATTGGTTAAAAAACCTGGATATCGCTATACAACAGGGTATGAAAGTGATATTAAAGAAACATTAAAGCGTATGAAAACAGCAATAGGACAAGCCATTGCCATGGATGGATCCCTTTTCATGCTGATTCAGCGATTTTAAGTTGTAAGCTCATCGCCAACATAGAAACTACGATGTTAAAAAAGGAAGTTTTAAACGTACATGGATGCGTTTGTAACTTCCTTTTACATTTTGCTATACTGGAAACGATATGCTGAACAAAAGTCAATTTTATTTTAAAGAATGCTTAGGTTTTTTCAACCGTGCTTCTTGCACACAGATCATTCATCAATTGTTGTGCCGCTCGACCACTCATACCGCCATGACTCAATTCCCATTTACGTGCTTCGGCAAGCAATTCTTCTTCTGTCAAAGTAATTTCGGGATAATGTTTTGCCAATTCTTTTACAATGTGGAAATAATTTTTCTGATTTGGGCGCTCATAACAGATACTTAAACCAAAGCGAGCAACCAAGGATAGTTTTTCCTGCATGGTATCACTGTGATGCAGCTCATCTTGACTCATATCACTGCGATCGCCCCATGTTTCCCGAATGAGATGACGTCGGTTGCTAGTGGCATAAATGAGTACATTATCTGGCTTAGTTTCGACACCGCCTTCAATCACGGCTTTTAAAAACTTATATTCAATTTCGAACTCTTCAAAAGACAAATCATCCATATAAATGATAAAACGGTAATTATGATTCTTAATCTGTGAGATAATGGCCGATAGATTTTGGAACTGATGCTTATAAATCTCAATCATGCGTAATCCATCTTTGTAAAATTCATTGACGATTGCCTTAATGGATGTGGATTTACCGGTACCGCTGTCACCATATAATAATACATTATTCGCATTACGTCCTTCCACAAAAGCTTTTGTATTATCCACAAGCAACTGTTTCTGAAGCTCATAGCCGATGAGATCATCTAGATATACATTTTCCATATTATTGATTGGTAAGAACTTTACACTGCCATCAATATTGGGTTGTATACGAAAGGCTTTATTCAGACCAAACATACCGACGCCGTATTGGGCGTAAAAGTCGGTAATGATGTGAAAGATATCTTCTTCATCTTTGGCTTGTTCAATTTGTTTACTGATCTTGCGGACCATTTCAGAGACATTTTTATTATACATGCGTTCTTTTTTTTCAATGGCATGATACTGGGTGATGATGGTGAAACAATCGATTTGCAGGGTTTCTTCCATTTTTGAAAAATCATAATCAAACAAGTTTTTAAAGATTTTAAAATCATTTTTCGCGAAATGATTCACACTCCCTTGTTGAGCACCTCGTTTTTCACTGACTAAAGAAAAAGAATTTTCATTCATCAGTAATAGGTATGTCAGATAATTATGCCATAAATTATCATCAAAGCCATAACTCGTTGAAAGATCCAAAAGAGCTTTGATTTGTACATAGATACGTTCAATTAAGACACTTTCCTTATACTGTCCTTCATCAAAATCACGACAAATTTCACATAACTGTTGAAAGATACTGTCTTTTCCAAAATTGCGATATAAAACTAGCTTAGCACTTTCTTTATACATAGGCACGCCTCACTTCCTGAATTGTCTTTATTATACCGAAGAGAAAGTGTTTTGAAAAGAAAATGAATAAATAAAATATAATTTTCATGAATTACTGTAAATAATTTACAGTTTTATTGAAAATATTATCAAAAATCATTGACAACGTTTCAAAAAAGATTTAAACTATATGCAATCAGTAACTTGAGTGAGGCAATAGAAAGGAAGTGGACTCATGGTGACTATAACGATTAGCGTCATTATTATTATTCTCATAGTCCTAAGTAAGTCTGTTTTTCTTTCAAGACTCATATGATGAGTCACTCACCAACAGATCACTTTTGTCGTATGTACAAGGGCGTAAGAGAACGAAAGAAAAGCAGCCATGAGAAAATGTGCTGCTTTTTTGATTAAATAGGAGGAAGTCTTATGAATAGCAAGGAAGTCGAGATGGCAGCCGCGAGGTTGCAGGGGAATATCCATAACGTTAAGGTCACAAGCTCGAAAACTTTTTCGGCGATGAGCGGCTGTGATTTATTTCTAAAATGTGAAAATCGTCAGAAGACAGGCTCCTTTAAGGTTCGCGGAGCATTTAATAAATTGGCGAAATTGAAAGAAGAGGGAAAAACCAACGAGGTCATAGCGAGCTCAGCTGGAAACCATGCACAGGGGGTCAGTTATGCGTCCAGTAAGCTAGGTATGCATGCAACGATCGTTATGCCCAAAAGCACACCGATTGCGAAGGTGTTGGCAACCAAAGGGTATGGTGCTGATGTCGTGCTCGCTGGTGATAATTATGATGAATGTTATGAAGAGGCCTTGCGTTTACAAAAAGAAAAAAAGGCAACCTTTATTCATCCTTTCGATGATGAGGATGTGATCGCTGGACAAGGTACAATTGCTTATGAAATCTGTCATGATTTACCTAATGTCGATATGATCGTTGTTCCGGCGGGAGGAGGCGGATTACTTGCCGGTATTAGCTATTATGCAAAACAAATCAATCCGCGCATCAAAATTGTCGGGGTACAGGCGGAAGGCGCTGATGCAATCGTTCAATCGTTTCAGCAAAAGAAGCATTGCTCAACAAAACGTGTCAATACGATTGCGGATGGAATTGCTGTTATGAACCCCGGTGAAAAAACAGTGAAGCTCATACAGGAAAATGTCGATGAAATGGTGAGTGTCAGTGATGATGAGATTGCCGCAACGATACTGCTTTTGTTAGAACGCGAAAAGTTGGTAGTAGAACCGGCCGGAGCGAGTTCTTTAGCAGCGGTGCTGAATCATAAGATGGATGTTACCGCAAAACGTGTCGTTTGTGTGTTGTCCGGAGGTAATATTGATGTTTCCTTTATTCATAAGGTCGTAGAAAAAGGCCTTGTAACACGAGGTCGTAATATAAAGTTTAAAACATTAATGTTAGATGTACCGGGAAGTCTGGAACATTTTGCTCACATCGTCAAAGAGGCAAATGCCAATATCATTGAGGTTCAATATGATCGCATTCAAGCGGATTTGAATTTGAATGAAACAATTATCCATGTGGCCGTTGAGGTTTCCAGTAAAGAACATGGGGATGCGTTAATCAAAGCATTAAAACAGAAAGGTTATGAAATTACAATGGAATAATAATTGATGATAACCCGTTTTTAAGGTGTTATTAAGGATAAAGATGGTAAGGGAAAGTTGTGAGGAGGTTTACACACATGAAGATGAATGGTTCGCAAATACTGATACAAGCCTTAATTGATCAAGGAGTGGATACCATATTTGGATATCCAGGAGGTTCCGTTTTAAATATTTATGATGCTTTATATGAGCGAAGTGATGATATACATCATATTGTTACATCACATGAACAAGGTGCTGCGCATGCCGCCGATGGTTATGCCAGAAGTACCGGGAAAACCGGTGTGTGCTTGGCAACCAGTGGCCCGGGTGCTACGAATTTAGTTACGGGAATTGCGACAGCTTATATGGATAGTATTCCTGTTGTTGCCATTACAGGTAATGTGCCGAATGATTTATTAGGGAGAGATTCCTTTCAAGAAGTGAATATTGCTGGAATCACGATGCCAATCACAAAGCATAATTTTATCGTACAAAATGTTGAAGATCTGGCATATGTCGTAAGAAAAGCATTTGTAATTGCCAATTCAGGAAGAAAAGGACCGGTCTTGATTGATATTCCAAAAGATGTCACAGCGGCGCTTACTGAATATGTAAAACTGCCAAGATATCGGATTCGTAAGCTGCCAAAGGTTGATGATGCAAAATTTGAAGAAGCATTGGAAGCGATTCGGCAGGCTAAGCGGCCAATGATCTATGCCGGCGGTGGTGTGATCAGCTCAAATGCAACAAGAGAGCTATTGAAATTTTCTAAACACATGGATATACCAGTATGCTGTTCCATGATGGGATTATCCTCCGTACCTTATGATTATGATTTATACTTAGGCATGATTGGTATGCATGGAACCCCTGTTTCTAATTATGCAACTTTGAATACCGATTTGATCATTGCCATCGGTGCGCGTTTTTCTGATCGTGTAGCAGGCAATCGTAAAGAATTCGGTAAGGATGCCAAAATTATTCATTTTGATATCGATGCTTCAGAAATTTCTAAGAATGTCGCAACCGATATTTCGATCGTTGGCGATGCTCGCTATATATTGAAAAAAATGATTGCCCGTATGCCGGAAACAAAGCATAAAGAGTGGACAGATACTTTAAAAGCTTTTAAAGATAAGAAAGACTTACCAAAACCTAGAGGTGATGATAAAGTAGATCCACGCGATTTAGCTTTGACCTTACACAATATTGTCGGAGAAGATGCCATCATAGCGACAGATGTTGGTCAACATCAAATGATCATGGCGCAATATTATCAATTTTCACGTCCGCGTAGTTTTATTAGCTCTTGTGGTTTAGGAACCATGGGCTATGGTATGGGCGCAGCTATTGGCGCAAAGGTCGCAAATCCACATCGTCCGGTTATATTGGTAAGTGGAGATGGCAGTTTCCATATGAATATGAATGAGATGGCAACAGCTGTCAGTGAACAGTTGCCAATTGTTATTCTGATTTTTAATAACACCGTACTTGGTATGGTACGACAATGGCAAACCTTATTTTATGACCATCGCTATTCAAATACAAGCATTGAACGTAAGACAGATTATGTCAAGCTTGCAGAAGCATTTGGCGGGAAAGGGTTACGTATTAAAACACATCAGGATATTGAACCGGTTATGAAAGAAGCATTGAGCAGTAAAGTGCCATGCATCGTCGATTGTTGGATCGATAAAGATGATTGTGTATATCCGATCATTCCACCGGGAAAAAGTGGTAAGGATATCATCTTATATGGAAACTAGGAGGTGGACAGAATGGAGAGAAGAGTAATCTCATTACTTGTGGAAAATCACTTCGGTGTGCTGACCAGAGTGACCAATCTATTTGGACAACGAGGCTTTAATATTGATACTTTATCGGTTGGTGAAACGGAAAATCCTAAGTTTTCGCGTATTACGATTACAACACGCGGAGATGAGGGAATCATCAATCAAATCAAATTGCAACTGGCCAAATTAGAGGATGTTAAAAAAGTTGAAGAGATACCAGAGGATCTACTGTTTATCCGTGAAGTTGTATTGATCAAGGTTGAGGTAAATAAAGATCAAAAGGATAACTTCTTAAAAGCAGTAAAAGATTTTGGAGGACGCTGTCAGTTGATCGAAAAGGGATGTTGTGTCGTGGAATTGACAGATACACCGGCAAGCATTGATTATTTCATTGAAGAATTACAGGATTATAAGATTGTGGAAATCAGCCGCACCGGTGGTGTGGCGATGGAATTATCCAGAAACGATTAGTCTTTTCAAGCATCTTTTGATGCTATAAGATAGGAATTACCAGAACAGGAGGAAAAAGATATGGTAAAGGTGTATTATGATGCAGATTGTAATTTGGATTTATTGAAAGGAAAAACGGTTGCTATTATCGGATATGGCAGTCAGGGACATGCGCATGCGCAAAACTTGAAGGATAGTGGTGTCAAGGTCGTTGTAGGTTTGCGACCAGGCTCTAAGAGTCGTGCCAAAGCAGAAGAAGCTGGCTTAACGGTTATGGATACCGCAGATGCCGCAAAAGCAGGCGATGTTGTAATGATCTTGGCTCCGGATCAGAATCAGCCGGATATTTATGAAAAGGATATTAAACCAAACTTGGAAGAAGGCAATATGTTGATGTTTGCCCATGGTTTTGCAATTCATTTTAATCAGATCGTCGCACCGGAAGGAGTCGATGTTACCATGTGTGCCCCAAAAGGTCCGGGACATACCGTTCGCAGTCAGTATTTAGAAGGAAGAGGGGTACCTTCTTTGATTGCCATCCATCAGGATGCAACCGGTAAAGCACGTGAATATGCATTGGCTTATGCAAGTGGAATCGGTGCTGGTCGTGCCGGCATCATAGAAACTACCTTTAAAGAAGAAACAGAAACTGATTTATTCGGTGAACAAGCTGTCTTATGTGGTGGTGTCTGTGAATTGATGCAGGCTGGTTTTGATACGTTGGTTGAAGCCGGTTATGAACCGGAAATGGCATATTTTGAATGTATCCATGAAATGAAACTGATTGTTGATTTGATTAATAGCGGAGGTTTTGCAATGATGCGTTATTCAATTTCTGATACTGCGGAATATGGTGATTATGTAACTGGTAAACGTTTGATTACCGAAGATACAAGAAAAGAAATGAAGAAAGTATTAGCTGAGATTCAGGATGGAACCTTTGCTGGTAATTGGATTACCGAAAATAAATCCGCAGGCCGTGCCCATTTCTTGGCAATGCGCCGTGTCCATGCCCAGCATCCATCAGAAAAGGTTGGTGCACAGCTGCGTAAGATGATGAGCTGGTTAAAAAAATAAGAAGAGCAGGTGAAGAAGGATGAGTAGAGCAAGTGATCGAGTTTTAAAGGGAGATGCCTGCGCGCCGCAGCGCTCCCTCTTCTATGCTTTGGGATTAACCGAAGAAGAATTAAATCGTCCCTTGATCGGTGTTGTCAGTGCGTATAGTGAAATTGTTCCGGGGCATTTGCATTTGGATAAGATTAGCGAGGCCGTGAAAGCCGGTATTCGCATGGCAGGTGGTACGCCAATCATGGTACCTAGCATTGGTGTATGTGATGGTATTGCCATGGGGCATATTGGAATGAAGTACTCCTTAGCATCTCGTGAATTGATTGCGGATAGTGTAGAAACCATGGCCAATGCGCATGGGTTTGATGGTTTGGTACTTGTACCGAATTGCGATAAGATCGTTCCTGGTATGTTGATGGGCGCTTTGCGCGTGAATCTGCCAGCTGTAGTCATGAGTGGAGGAGCGATGCTGCCTGGTAATGATAAAGGCAAAGATATGAGTTTATCGACCATGTTTGAAGCGGTAGGAGCGAAAAAAGCAGGACTGATTGATCAAGAAGAATTGACGTACATTGAACAAAATGCTTGTCCAGGATGTGGATCTTGTTCCGGTATGTTTACAGCGAATTCGATGAACTGTCTATGTGAAGTGTTGGGAATTGCCTTGCCTGGCAATGGCACCATACCAGCCGTTTATTCGGCTCGCATGCAGTTAGCTAAAAAAGCCGGTATGGCAATCATGGATATGGTAGAAAAAGATATCAAGCCTAGAGATATCATAAATGAGCAGGCTTTACGTAATGGATTGGCTTGTGATATGGCATTAGGCTGTTCCTCAAATACGGTCTTACATCTTTTGGCCATTGCGAAAGAAGCGCATGTGGATATTGATCTGGATATAATCAATGAGGTATCACAAAAAACTCCAAATCTGTGTAAATTAGCACCTGCCGGACCGGATCATATCGTAGATTTGTATCGTGCCGGTGGCGTACAGGCAGTTATGAAAGAATTGCAGAAGAAACAATTGATTGATGATTCTTTAATGACCGTAACTGGCAAGACAATCAAAGAAAATTTAGCTAAGGCTGTCAATTTAGATCATAAGATCATCAAGGATATTGATACACCTAATTCACCTACTGGTGGCATTGCCGTATTATTTGGTAACATAGCACCAAAAGGCTGTGTGGTAAAGCGCAGCGCTGTGGATCCTAGTATGTTGGTGCATACAGGACGTGCCCGTGTCTTTGATAGTGAAGAAGATGCTATTGATGCTATTTATCAGGGAAAAATTGTCAAAGGCGATGTTGTCGTTATCCGCTATGAAGGACCAAAAGGTGGACCGGGCATGCGAGAGATGCTGAATCCAACAAGTGCATTGGCTGGTATGAAACTGGATAAAGAAGTCGCTTTGATTACGGATGGAAGATTCTCTGGGGCAACTCGTGGGGCAGCTATCGGACATGTATCACCGGAAGCCGCAGCGCATGGTCCGATTGCCATCATTCAAGAGGGAGATACCATCAGCATCGATATCAATGCCGGTAAGATCAATCTGATGATTGATGAAGCAGAAATGCAAAAACGGATGGATGCTTGGGTGAAACCAGAAGCGAAAATCAAAGAAGGCTGGCTGTATCGTTATGCACGTCTTGTAACTTCGGCGGATGAAGGTGCTGTTTTAAAATAAGAAAATAAGAAGCAGACAGTATAATTGAGACTGTTTGCTTTTTCTCTGGCATGATGAAAGAGGTTGTTGCATATAGTAAGAAAGTGGATGAAACATATGTAAAAATTGATTGTAAAAAATTTCAAAAAAAGATATATTTTGTAACATAAATGCGGTATAATAAAAGACATGAAAGTGAGTTGATAGTATGGCAGTTAAGGATTTGATCCTTCCATCACATTATGAAAATAAATTAGATGTCATCTCAACAGAGGTTGCCATTAAATATGTAAAAGATTTATTTGAACGTAGATTGGCTCATCATTTGAATCTTATGCGCATTTCGGCGCCGCTGTATGTAAGAAAAAGTAGTGGATTAAACGATAATTTAAATGGTGTTGAGCGTCCAGTAGGCTTTGATATTAAAGAGATTGATGAAGATGAAATGGAGATTGTCCATTCACTTGCTAAATGGAAGCGAATGGCATTAAAACGTTATCATATCGGCTATGGAAAAGGTATTTATACGGATATGAATGCCATCCGTCGTGATGAAGATTTGGATAATCTGCACTCCACATATGTTGATCAGTGGGATTGGGAAAAAATTATCGATCGTCATGATCGTAATCTTGATTTCCTAAAAATGACAGTGCGTAATATTATGAAGGCGCTTAAAGAAACAGAGAAAGAATTGGATATCATCTTTGAAAATTTAGAACCGTTTATACGCGAGGATGTGTATTTTATTACCGCACAAGAACTCGAAGATCGCTATCCGGATATGACGCCTAAAGAAAGAGAATATACAATTACAAAGGAACATAAAACAGTATGTATCATGCAAATTGGCGATATTTTATCCAGTGGGCAGAAACATGATGGACGTGCACCGGATTATGATGACTGGTCATTAAATGGAGATATTCTTATTTACTATCCTATTTTGGATTGTGCTGTCGAAATTAGCAGTATGGGCATTCGTGTAGATGCTAAGGCACTACAAGAACAGCTGAAAAAAGCTGATTGTGAAGAACGTTTAACTTTGCCTTATCATCAAATGTTGTTACATGATGAATTGCCGCTTACAATAGGTGGAGGGATTGGGCAATCAAGAATATGTTTGATTCTTTTAAATAAAGCACATATCGGTGAGGTGCAGGTATCACAGTGGAGCGATGACATGATTGCCGAATGTGAACGACATCATATATATTTATTATAGTGATAAGTATCAATATTTGAGAGGCATATTATTGCATATGATAGTAACTATCATTGCTATTTTAATTCATAGTATGATGGTTTAAAAAGTGCTTACGTAAATAAAGGTTGGAACAATAGCACTATGTGTTTTGGTAAAGATAAAGCTAGTGAAAAAAAGTGAAGAGGACACATGATCGTATCCTGTTCACTTTTTTGATGTGTTCTTAAGTAGGATAGCATTCTTACTAGCATATTCATTTTGTTGTTTTACACTGTATGATTTTTTATGCCTAAATGGTAAAAGAGTTCATGAGTTGCATAAAGTAAGATATTATCACTTATGCATAGCATGCTCTAATCAACAGCATGTATTTTAGCTGACAATGCCGTGAAAAAGCTATTTTCTTTTGTTTTCTCTGTGTTCATCTAGCAATCGTTGAATGACGGCTGCATCTGGATCGATATAAATGGTCTTATAGGTCGTTAAGGATACAAAGCTTCCTTTATTGCCAGGAATCTTTTTTAATTGTCGTTGTTGGCAGTAATTGATTGGAACACTGGAGGAATAGCGCCCGTTAGAATACCAGGCAGCTAACATGGCCGCAGTCCGTAAAGCAGCTTCATTTGGCTGTTCTAAAGTAAGGATGACATGAGCACCATGCAAATCTTTTGCGTGCAACCATGTATCTTTTTTTCGTGCGAGTTTCCATGTGACATAGTCATTCTGCAAATTGTTTTTACCTACATATATGCGATAATCATCAAATAGAAACGTTTCATAATGAGGAAGCTCTTGCTTTTTCTTTTTCCGGATACGACTTTTCTGTGCACGTAAATACCCTTGTTTTACCAATTCTTCCCGTATCTCAATGGCATCTTGAACACCAGCTTGCGATAATTGCGTTTCCATAGCCTCAAAATATGCAATCTCTTTCTCACACAAAGCGATTTGTTCCTTTAAAATACTCTGTGCTCGTTTGCTTTTATGATATTTCTGATACCAACGATTGGCATTACCTTTTATATCAAAACGCATATCGATAGGAATCGCAATCTCTTCTCCTGTTTCAAAAGAGGGCAGCGTAATTATCGGTTGTTTCTCAATTTCATGCATATAAGCAAATAATAAATCCCCATATTCTCGATATTTATCACAATCCATAGATTCAGCTAAAGATTGCTTAAGTTTTGGGAGCTTTGAGGTGTTTTTATGCAACTCGCGTTTGACACTGCGATATAAATCTTGACTTTGTTGTTTGATGCGCACTTTTTCTTCTTTTTCATAAAACAGAATATCCATGCCATGCATTAAAGGATATTGACGATACGTATCTGTTAGATGTGTAAGTGGAATACAATGAAAATAAACCTGATCTTTAACATCGCTAATATATAAAGTGTTGGAATCGTGAATCTTCTTTAAAATATCGTCGAATGCCTCACCTTTGTGCATGCGGTATTGTACCTCTTTAGACAAGAGTGGGGAAAAGCCATGAAACTGTTTGCTGAAAGATTCTTCGGCATCAAATGGTCCGTGATGATATGGGTCTTGTTTGTTACTGTGTGGCTCTGGCAAGGTAAATACTGCACCGGGTAAAATGGTACGTTTACTGTTTTCAAACGGCGGGATACGTTTTAAGGCATCAACGATGCGTCCATCTTCATCTACCAAAATGATATTGGCATATTTGCCCATTAATTCAATATATAAGTGCTTTTTATGAATATCACCTAATTCGTTGCGTGCTTCCAACTCCATATGGAGGATACGGTCAAGACCAAGTTGTTCTATGGTATGGAGGATGCCGCCATCAATCTGTTTTCGCAACAACATTAAAAAGTTGCTGGGAACCTCCATTGTCGTATAGGATTCTTTTGTGAAATTTATACGATTATAAACGCTGTGCAAAGAGATTAACAGTTTTTGATTGCCTGTTTGGGTACGTAATGTAAATAATAATTCAGTATCACTTATTTGTTGCAATTTTAATAATTTAGCTGGTAAAGCTTGCGCTATTTCTATTCGTAACTGTCTTAATAATAATCCATCAATTGCCATGCTTATCACCTCGTGAGTAACATTATAGCATAAAAGCAGAAAATAGCGAAAACATGTTTGACAAGCGAAATCACTACTAGTAAAATAAGTATAAAGAATAGAGGGTGTGCAAATGAAAAAAGGTCTGTTAATTATTATCAGTGGTCCTAGTGGAGTAGGAAAGGGAACCGTGCGTAATTACTTTATGAATGATGCGTCATTGAAATTGGCATATTCCATTTCCATGACGACAAGATCACCAAGAGCTGGTGAACAGGATGGCGTTGATTACATATTCACTACGAAGGAAAAATTTGAAGAGGCAATCCAACATGGTGAACTTTTAGAATGGGCTGAATTTGTTGGCAATTATTATGGCACTCCCATGTCACAGGTAGAAAAACTGCGCAATGAAGGAAAAAATGTCCTTTTGGAAATCGAAGTGCAGGGGGCTACGCAAGTAAAAGAAAAATGTCCAGATGCTTTAACAATATTTATTATTCCACCGAGTATGGAAGAATTGGAAAATCGAATTCGCGGTCGTCGAAGTGAGCCAGAAGAGGTTGTACAGCAGCGTTTGGCGAAAGCTGGAAAAGAAATGAAGATGGTGAATAATTATAAATATATTGTTTGTAATGATGACCCTAAATTGGCTGCAGAATTAATCAGTTCGATCATTAGACGTCACATGGAAACGGATAATAAATAACTTTATGAGGCTGTAACGAATAAGAAATAGCCTCACAAATAAAAATACGTCAAACTCATAA
>NZ_JAJCPX010000151.1:0-228 GCF_020563125.1 Longicatena sp. 210702-DFI.1.196
TGACATAGTTCGCATTCTTGACAGCTTCATAAACGTCCCCATTCTTTCTGCTCAACACAAAGGTGAACTTGATATCATCCATCGGTATCTCACCTGTTGTATTCTCAATCAGCTTCGTAACGGATAACGTTCCTTCTTCTTTCATCTCTTCATTCACAAATGGCAGTATTTGCACATTATCGCCTACGACCTTGTTCTCATAGCCTTCATTGCTTACCGGTGTCTTTT
>NZ_JAJCPX010000152.1:0-224 GCF_020563125.1 Longicatena sp. 210702-DFI.1.196
TTTCTATTTGCCGTTCAAGAGTATTTACGATTTGAAGTGCAGAGGAAAGAATAAGATCATTGTAGTTAAAATGATGCCCAATCGTATGTTTTGCTAAATCACGAAGTTCTTCAAAACTAGAAGTTGGAATGCGACGAGATTTATTATGTAATAAAACACAGTCTTGATGAGTTAAACGTTTCATACGATCCACTGTTTTATATTTGTTTAAAAGAAATAAAGCA
>NZ_JAJCPX010000153.1:0-221 GCF_020563125.1 Longicatena sp. 210702-DFI.1.196
AAGGTTATGTATATGATGGAGAAGATAGCTTTCACTTTACCTTGAAGCTGGAAGGGAAAGCATATGCGGATGAGGCATATACGATCAAGAATAGCGATACTGGCGAAGAAGTAAAAGAAGCAAGGACCGATGAAAACGGCAGGTTTACCTTAAAAGGCGGACAGAATGCTGTCTTTAAGGAAGTCAAGGCAGATGTGGACTATGAGGTCGTTGAGGAAAAC
>NZ_JAJCPX010000154.1:0-218 GCF_020563125.1 Longicatena sp. 210702-DFI.1.196
TGCCGTAGAGCGGTGTAGTGAATACGGCAAGCTGATCTTGCGCACGTTGGGGCTCGCGCTGGCGACAACCATCGTAGCGGCACTGATCGGCTATCCGCTCGCCTTGGCAATCACGCGCGGGCCCGGTTTCGTTCGCGGGGCGCTTCTCGCGATCGTGACGGTCCCGATGCTCACCAGTGTCGTCGTCAAGACTTTCGGCTGGTCGGTGCTGCTGACAG
>NZ_JAJCPX010000155.1:0-218 GCF_020563125.1 Longicatena sp. 210702-DFI.1.196
GTTGCTGTTGCTGCTGTTGCTGCTGTTGCTGTTGCTGCTGCTGCTGCTGCTGTTGTTGTTGTTGTTGTTGTTGTACCCTTTGTTGCTGCACTCGTTGCTGTTGAGTGCTTTCTTGCAAGAATTTATGTAAAGCCGGATTGTGTCTTGCACACTCTACATAGAATGTTTTTTTACTGTTTTGATAATTATTGAACAGCTTGGTATACTCAATTTTTAGC
>NZ_JAJCPX010000156.1:0-214 GCF_020563125.1 Longicatena sp. 210702-DFI.1.196
TGATTGCTAGTATTGATTTAAATAATACTTTGGGTTATACCGGATGGATCAGTCTATTATCACAAAAACCATATTTTATTTCTCAATGCGATTTTTGTTGTATGATTGGTCCAGAGCAATTTGATGAGTTTGTTTTTGAAACCTTAAAGAAAGAGGCATCCTTGATTGAGCGTTCATTCTATCATTTAGATGGTCCTGGTGCAGTACGTCATCT
>NZ_JAJCPX010000017.1:0-60674 GCF_020563125.1 Longicatena sp. 210702-DFI.1.196
GTTTTGAATGAAAAAGAAGCGTTGGAACTTTTATCCATAACGAATTTATCTACATTACATTCAAAGATATGGGAGGTGCGTGAGAATGATTCGACAAATACTGAAAAAAGCAACAAACAATGAGGTTTTGAATGAAAAAGAAGCGTTGGAACTTTTATCCATAACGAATTTATCTACATCTTATTTTGAACTTTTATCAACAGCACATGCAATTTCGAAAGCACATTATCAAAGCAAGGGATATGTATTTCTGCAAATTGGTTTGAATGCTGCACCTTGTTCCGGAAATTGTAAATTTTGTTCAATGCGGATGGATGGATTTCATGATGACATGCAAATGGAACTATCAAAAGAAGAAGTCATTGAAAAGGTAGTATCCTTACCTTTTCATAAACTTGATTCTTTATTTTTAATGACAACGGCAGACTATCCTTTTCAGCGTTTTCTTGATATCGGAAAAGCTGTGAAGTGTTTGCTGCCATCACATATCAAATTGATAGCGAATATCAAAGATTTTACTTTAACACAGGCTCAAGCATTAAAGGATGCAGGATTTTACGGTGCTTATCATATAGTCAGACTTCGTGAAGGAATTGATACGGCAATACCAGTGAAAAAACGAATTCAAACATTGGATGCAATCAAATCCGTCGGTTTAGAATTATATTATTGTATTGAACCAATAGGACCGGAACACACCTATGAGGAAATAGTAAAAGAAATGTTACGTGCCAGAGAATATGATGTCAAGGTGATGGCGGTAATGGCGCGTGTGAACACTTCAGATTGTGCGTTGAAGAAGTATGGAGAAATTGATGATTTTGAGCTTGCTAAAATTGCGGCAGTTACCAGATTGGTATGTAATCCATCAATTTCCATGAATATGCATGAACCAAGATCTCTCGGAATTCTTGCCGGTGTTAATCAATTGTATGCAGAGTGTGGAAGTAATCCAAGAGATGAGTGCAATGAAACAGAATATCACAGAGGCTGGAATATTGATCAAGCATGTAATCTTTTATTGCAAGGAGGCTATCACCTTAATTGAAAGGAGCACCTATGAAATTATCATTGCCTTATGGAAAAGGATATAAAAAACTCAATATCGAAAATGCATGTGTTAAGCAGATACTATCTGCCCAAATGAGGGTGAAACCTACAATGACAGAAGCGGCTATAGTGGAAACAGCTTTACAAAATCCAATCGGTTCCAGCAGATTGGATAAGTTGGCGGAGCATAAAGAAAAGATTGTGATCATAGCATCGGATCATACACGACCAGTGCCAAGCCGCATCTTGATGCCACTCATACTTAAAAAGATACGAAAAGGCAATCCACATGCGCAAATCACGATATTAATTGCGACTGGTTTACATAGAGAAACAAAACGTGAAGAATTGATTGCGAAGTTTGGTGAAGAAATTGTTGAGAAAGAAACAATCATCATACATGACTGTGATGATCAAAAACACATGCGTTTTCTTGGTATATTACCATCAAAAGGTGAGCTATGGATCAATGCGATAGCCGCAGATGCGGATTTATTGCTCGCGGAAGGCTTTATTGAGCCGCATTTCTTTGCCGGTTTTTCAGGAGGAAGGAAAAGTGTATTGCCTGGGGTAGCTTCAAGGGCAAGTGTTATGTATAATCATAATTCTTTCTTCATTTCCAGCGAGTATGCCAGATGTGGCATTTTAAAAGACAACCCTCTTCATAAAGATATGTTATATGCTGCACGTAAGGCACGTTTGGCATTTATCGTGAATGTTGTTCTAGATGAGCAGAAAAAGATTATTCATGCGGTTGCCGGCGATGTGCAGAAAGCACATGCAAACGGTGTGGCATTTGTAAGGAAGTATAATCAGGTATATGCACAGCCAACAGATCTTGTCATTGTAACAAATGGCGGTTATCCACTCGATCAAAATCTTTATCAGGCAGTCAAAGGACTAAGTGCTGCCGAAAGAGCCGTGAAAGAAGGTGGGGTAATCCTTTTATTAGCAGAAGCCATTGATGGGCATGGGGGCGAAATGTTTTATCACATGTTTGAAGAAGAACGTGATTTAGCGACCTTAATGGAGAAAATCTTGGCGATAAAGGCGGAAGATACTGTACCTGATCAATGGCAAGTTCAGGTGTTGGTGCGTGTATTATTAAAAGCTCGTGTAATATTAGTATCCTCGTTAGACGATAAAACCGTACGCAATTTTCATATGGTACCGGCACATAGCTTAGATGAGGCAATGAATCTGGCAAAAGCAATGTTACCGAACGAAACGTTTAGCATTAACGTCATTCCTGATGGCGTTTCCGTGATCATATCACCAAAAGAAATTGTTAATAGCAGAACAAAAGTTTCTGCGTAAGGAGGAAGATAAAAATGAAACAATCATCAGCAATTTGTATAGCAGGAGGGGGCAGTACGTATACGCCCGGTATTGTATTAATGTTATTAGATAATTTAGATCGCTTTCCGATTTCACGCATAACGCTATATGATAATAATGAAGAACGGCAAGCGAAACTTGCGCAAGCATGTGCGATCATGATGAAAGAGAAAGCACCTGATATCGTATTTAATTGGACAAGTGATCCCCAAACCGCTTTTACCGGAATTGATTTCGTAATGGCCCATATTCGGGTAGGTCTATATGAAATGCGGGAAAAGGATGAAAAAATTCCTTTGAAATACGGCGTAGTCGGTCAAGAGACATGTGGTCCCGGAGGAATTGCTTATGGCATGCGTTCGATTGGACCAGTCATTGAAATAGCAGATTACATGGAAAAGTATTCACCAAATGCCTGGCTCTTGAATTACTCAAATCCGGCATCCATTGTCGCTGAAGCTACAAGACGTTTACGTCCGGGAAAACATATTATCAATATATGTGATATGCCGGTTGCTTTAGAGACGATGATGGCTGCTGCACTTAGTGAACGTACAGGAAAAACATATACCAGAAAAGATTTTGAAGTTCGCTATTATGGTTTAAATCATTTTGGATGGTGGACAGATATCCATACAAAAGATGGAAAAGATGTGATGCCGATTTTGAAAGACTACATCAAAGAAAACGGTTTTGCGACAAATGCGAAGGATTTTCAGCATAAAGATGCTAGCTGGAAAGAAACATATCAGAAAGCAAAAGATATTTATGCCTTAGATCCTACCACGATTCCATCGACATATTTAAAATATTATCTGTTCCCGGATGAAGTTGTTGCACATAGCAATCCAGCTTATACAAGAGCAAATGAAGTCATGGAAGGAAGAGAAAAGGAAGTTTTCGGAATCGCAGAGCGCATTATAGCTAAGGGAACAGCCAAAGAGGATACGTTTGCCGTTGGTGTTCATGCAAGCTTTATTGTCGATTTAGCTTGTGCCATTCGTTATAACACCAAAGAACGAATGCTGCTAATTGTTGAAAATAATGGTGCGATAGCGAATCTGGATGATACGGCAATGGTTGAAATACCGTGCTTAGTTGGATCTTCAGGAGCGGAAGCATTAACGGTAGGTAAAATTCCATCCTTTCAATTAGGGTTGATCAATGAACAATTATATGTGGAAAAACTTGTTGTAGAAGCTTGGATCGAGGGTAGCTATGGAAAATTGTGGCAGGCGCTTACACTTAGTAAAACGGTGCCAAGTGCATCTGTAGCAAAGAAAATTCTTGATGAGTTAATGGAGGCGAACAAAGAGTATTGGCCAACATTATCCTAAACCAGAGTATTGTTTCAAACAATTACAAGAAGTACATCAAGAGGAGGAATGTGCATGCAGATGAAATATTGCGCATACAGCTATTTAGATGAATCATCATCATTATGTGATTATGAAGTAGCGACCGATAAGTTGGCATCTTTAACAGCGCTATGTGCCCATTATGTCAAAGTAATTGATAGCGATGATCTTCAACTGCTGACATCTATGATCTATCACGCGAATGGATCTATTCGCGGAAATTGTGCAATTACGCAAGAAGATATGCAACAATTGGAGAGATTATATGAAAAGTACTATGTTGAAATGAAGTGCTTTGTATTGCCCGGCGGAAGTCTTCAAGCATGCTGGCTGCATACCCTTCGAACAGAAACAAAGGTCGTCATACGCTGTTTAAATGCTGTTAAACAAGAAGGAATCCCGGTAAATCCTATCTTATGGGACTTTATGAATTTTTTATCAAATATCATTTTTATGATGTGTTTATATGAGAATCAGCAAGCGGATACGGAAGAAATAGTATTTGAAAGTAAATCTTATGCATGCACGAAATCTTAGTTGTATAGCGGTTATGGCTGCATTGGAACTGCTGATTTTTACTTCCTTTTCCTACATCCTATATTTAGAATGTATCACGTTTACACTTGTTGTATTTGCCTTGATCTTCCCACGTAAACAAGCGGTATTGGCAGCATTTGTATTTACGACACTAAACATGATGATACAGGGAGTGACTCCTTGGTCATTCATGTATCTGTTGTTATATCCATTATACAGCTTAGTGATCAGTGTATTTGCTAAGTGTTTAAAGAGGCATTTTCTGCTTGCGGCATTCTTATGCGGACTATTTTCTTTTCTCACTGGACAATTTCTGCAATTGCCATTTATGTTATTTTCGAAGCATCTTGCGCTTGCTTATTTCATCGTTGGACTCAAGGCTTCAACAATCCAGTTCATTTTATCTTTTTGTTTATATTTGGTGTGTGCCAGACCGGTTTTATCGGTATTAGAGCGAATCGAAAGGAGGTTTTTATATGAATAAGATGTGGAAAGTATTCCTTATTATTTGTTTCCTATGCGTAAGCGGATGTATGAAAAAAGATGAAAAGATTGTGAAATCTGATCAAAAAGAACGAGAAATCACTCTGCATATTCAAGTCATTCATGAAGTGGAAAAGAAAGAATTAATGAACAAAGATATCACGGTAAAGGGCAATATTCATACATTAGAGGATTTTTTACAACATGCGGATGAATTAGCTGTAGAAACAACAAAAGGACAGTATGGTACAACCTTAATGGGAATGCTGGGAGTAAGAACAGAAGATTTTAAAAAGGGTCCTTGGTGGCTATATGATTCAGATAATAATACCTCTTGCAAGGAAAAGGGGCAGTGTGATGCAATTGACATTTTACAAGTGAATGATCAAGATCAATTTACGTTCCACTTCACTTCTTCCTTTTAAGATCATTAGAAAAAGGTCGGGTGATGATTAACAATGAAGATTGTAATAGCAATAGATTCTTTTAAAGGCGCTACATCTTCTATCCAGGCAGGAACTGCCATAGAAAAAGGTATTAAGAAATATCATGCCGATAACACAGTGGTGATTCCGGTAGGAGATGGAGGGGAGAATAGTTTACAGGCGTTAGCTCATGCACTTTCAGATTATGAATGGATTTGGTATTCATGTAAAAATGCTTTTTTTGAAGATAGTAAAGTAACAGTATTGAGTTTTTATGACAATGGTAAAAAAACTTGTGCAATTGAAACAGCGGCCATTTTCGGATTGCATGATAAAAAGGTATCACGTGATACAGTGAAGCAAACATCTACATTTGGATTAGGCACTTTATTAAAGCAGCTGCAAATGGATGATTATAAAAAAATTATAATTTTTATAGGTGGCACAATTACAACCGATGGTGGTTTAGGAATGCTTCAGGGATTAGGTGTCCAGTTGCATGATAAGGATCATCGCGAACTTGGTTTAAACGAAAATCCCTTGCTAAAGATTAAAACGCTTGATCAAAACAGTCTGGATACTGTTTTAAAACAATTTGCGGATGTAGAAATAGCAGTAGGATGCGATGTGGATGCTCCTTTATATGGCGAAAAAGGTGCGGCTGTTATGTTCGCAAGACAAAAGGGAGCACAAGATGATCAGATTGTTTTCTTAGATAATCAATTACAATTGGTTGCGAAATTACTAAAACGTGATCTGAAACAGCCTTATTATGGTGCTGGTGGAGGTATTGCAGCAGCTTTATCACTATTTGCGACAAGCGTAAGTTCTGGATTCACGCTTTTGAATACTTATTTACATATTGAAGACAGCATGAAAGATATGGACTTAGTAATTACCGGAGAAGGTCGAATGGATGAGCAAAGCTTACAAGGAAAACTGCCGGTCTGTATAGCGTCCATCGCAAAGCAGATGCAGGTACCGGTAATTGCAGTCTGTGGACAGAAAAAAGGAGAAGTCTCATCTTTTGATACATATTTTAACGGTGTTTTCTCTATTCAACCCGGCGTAGTTACGCTTCCTGACGCAATAACGAATACCGAAAAAAATTTAGAAGAATTCAGTTATCAATTGATGCGTAGCCTGCATGCAATACATCCCTTGCGGTTATTAAAATAAAGCTTAAAAAGCTTCTAGTAAAAGATTGTGTTTTACGAGAAGCTTTTTTTAGGTTGAGGAGCTTTGATGGCTTACGTAAGAAGGGTAGGATGAAAAAAATGTTACCATAAAAACACCTTCTTTTTCCTACTTACAAATACGTCTGGGAAAGATAACTTCGTTAGCTTTTCACTGTATTATCAAGGCATCTTCTGATTGTCTTCCTGGAATTAAAAGCTTATAATGATACTATGTAACAGGAGGAGCTTGTATGAAAGAAACATTACAGTTAAGGGATTTTTTGAAGTATCGATTTGTATCCAATGTAACCTATGCACAAGATGGTGAACATGCGGCTTATGTCATAGCAACTTGTGATGAAAAACATAATACGTATCAACAACGTTTGTATGTATGGGATGGAAAAACACACAAACAGCTTACCAATGGTGGTAAGGAAAGCATGTATCTTTGGGAAGATAAAGATACCCTGTTGTTTTCCTCTTTGCGTGATAAACAAGATCAAGAAGCTGTGGAAAATGGAGAAGAACGTACGGTCTTTTATCGTATTTCTTTACATGGAGGAGAAGCAATTAAAGCATTTACAATACCGCTAGTTGTAACCGGCATCCAGAAAGTAAGTGATGGCTGTTATGCCTGTACGGTAGATTACGATCTGAATTACTCATATTGCTATTCATTGGGTGAGGAAGAAAAAGTCAAGGCATTAAAAGAAAAGAAAGACATGGAGGATTATGAGATCTTAGATGAGCTTCCTTTTTATGGGAATGGTTTAGGTTATACTAATAAAAAACGAAATAGCTTATTTCTATATGAAGAAAATAGTGACACATTGACACGCATCAGCACGGATATCATGGATGTAATGGATGTGAAATGGGATAAGGAAAAGCAGCTGCTATATTATACTGGTGAAGTCAACATCCAGCACAAACAGACAGGTCGTCAAGGTATTTATGTTTATGATAGGAAGGCCGGCACATCAAAGTGTATCCTTGAACAAGGGGAATATATGATTTCCGGCATTGAACCATGGGGAGAAGAGCTATTGGTGATTGCCAGTGATGGCAGACGTTATGGCATCAATGAAAACGCACAATTCTATTTCTTAAAGAAGCGTAAGCTGGAATTGTTTGCGGCAAATGAAGATTCCTTATGGGGAAGTGTTGGCAGTGACTGTCGCCTCGGTGGTGGCAAGAATTCTTGTTTATATCAAGATAAGTATTACTTTATTACGACCAGAAGGCATGAAGCACATATCTATGCACTGGATAAGCAGGGTGATATCCAAGCGGTTTTAGAACTTAGCGGCAGTGTGGATGCTTTTGATATCAGTGATAAAGGTCTTATCTTTATCGGTATGCAAGAGGACTTACTGCAAGAGTTATACCAAATGGATATAACGAATAAAACCTACCAACGCATTTCTGATTACAATATGTGGGTGCATGAAACAAAGACTATTTGTCCATTAGAAGAATGTAACTTCACATCGGATGATATCACCTTGTATGGATGGGTAATGAAACCTGTAGGCTATGAAGAGGGAAAACAGTATCCGGCAATCTTGGATATTCATGGTGGACCAAGAACGGTTTATGGTACCGTGTTCTATCATGAGATGCAGGTGTGGGCAAATCAAGGCTACTTTGTATTCTTTATAAATCCACGTGGCAGTGATGGCAGAGGCAATGGCTTTGCGGATATCAATGGGAAATATGGAACGATTGATTATGAAGATCTCATGAAGTTTACGGATGTTGTCTTAGAACGTTATCCGGCAATCGATCAACAACGTGTTGGGGTAACCGGTGGCAGCTATGGTGGTTTCATGACCAATTGGATCATTGGCCATACCAATCGCTTTAAGGCAGCAGCAAGTCAGCGTTCGATTGCGAATTGGATCAGCTTTGCGCATACCTCTGATATCGGGGAATTTTTCACCAAAGATCAGCAGCAAGCAGATACTTGGGAAAGCGTAGAAGAGTTGTGGTGGCATTCTCCTTTGAAGTATGCCAATCAGGTGACAACACCAACACTGTTTATTCATAGCAATGAGGATTATCGCTGCCCATACAGTGAAGGTTTGCAAATGTATAGTGCGCTTGTGGAGCATGGCGTAGAAGCCAGACTTTGTATGTTTAAAGGAGAGAATCATGAGCTAAGCCGCAGTGGAAAACCAAGACATCGTGTGAAACGTTTAGAAGAAATTACCAATTGGATGCAACAGCATCTTAAATAAAAAAGTTGCATAAAAATCCTATACGAATGGATAGGATGAAGCTGCCTTTCATTGCTTGTAAACAAAGCATGAATGCCTTAGTAAAGAAACTTTAAAAGTTGACTAGGATATGTATGAACATAAGATGGTTAATGTGGTGAATAGAGCAAATGGGCACTATGTTTTATGGATCATCGATATGAGATATAAAAGCAAGATAATGTAATGTGAAGAAAAAGATGATAGGGTACGAAAAAAAGGTTCTTGCTTCATCATGGTTTGCGGATGATGAAGAAGGACCTTAAAAGGATGTCTATCATTTTTTTTGAATCTCACAGTGAGGCAATTCTTATGCTGATGTCAATGGTTATTCATGAAAACCGCAATGGGCAATGCCGGTATAGCGTGCAATCTCTTCACTGGTTGTACAAAGATCAGCTAGGGTTACATCGTGAATATTATCATGACCACTGACACGGGCAAAGGATTTTAATTCTTCTTTCAATGTATCCAGATAACAAGCTAAGCGCTTTGCGCCTTTTTCTATATCAAAACGTTTGCGCAATGCGGGATCTTGCGTGGCAATACCCATCGGACACTTACCGTTATGACAGATACGATATTGTTGGCAGCCAATCGCCATCATCGCTGCACTGGCAATTGCTATGGCATCGGCTCCCATCGCTAAAGCCTTCATCATTTCTCCGGATGTACGAAAGCCTCCGGTCATGATCAATTCCTGTGGCATGTCATGCGCATCCATATAGGCTCTTGCTCTTGCCAGGGCATAGACAGTTGGTACGGTAGCATTGTCTTTTAAATACTTAGGAGATGCACCGGTTGCTCCACCTCTTCCATCAATCGTAATAAAATCTGGCGCCGCATACTGAATCCAAGACAAATCATCTTCAATACGTCCAGCGGCAATCTTAATGCCAATCGGTCTGCCTTCACTACGGCTGCGTAACTCATCTACTAATGCTTTGAGAGCTTGTTTTGAGGTAATTTCTTCAAAACGAGAAGGAGAGATAATATCGTGTCCTAATGGTTTTTGGCGAATTGTAGCGATTTCTTCTGTTACCTTTTCTTTAGGCAAATGGCCACCCATACCCGGCTTGCTGCCTTGCCCGATCTTAATTTCAATCGCATCCGCAGCCTTTAGGTTTTCATCCGTTACACTGTATTTATTAGGCACATATTCAAAGATATATTTATACGCATGGTCAAGTTCTTGCGGAAGAATGCCGCCTTCTCCTGAACATTGTGCGGTTTGCACAGCAGCACTTCCCATAGCTAAGGCTGTTTTGGCTTCTTTTGATAAAGCCCCAAAGCTCATATGAGAAACTAAGACAGCATGTTCTAAAACCATAGGTTTCTTTGCATTTTTACCTAGGATGGTCGTTGTGCTGACTTCAGCTTTATCAGGCAGAGGAGGATGAGCCAATTGTCCACCTAGCAGCAAGATATCATCAAAACCTACCACGTATTTTCTTGTCCGCATGGCCTCAATGCGACTGCCTTTTCCTTGTGCCATTTCATGAATCAGTTCCATGTTGCTTTCTAAATCATCACGTGTTCTGGCATGTTCTTGAATAGCGAGCGAGCCACCTTCATCACCAGTCACTTTATCTTCATCATTTGCTGCATCATCCTCTACTTTCTTAAAACAGCCGTAGGGTGCTGTACATAAGGGGCATGCCCAATCAGCGGGAAGCTTGCTCCAAGGAGTTCCTTCTTTTGCTTCATCATAGACATAGCCGCAAATCTCACAAATATATTTACTCATAGTATATTTCCTTTCTGTAAACGCTTACTTTATATGCTTATTGTACTCTTTAACTTATGAAAGCGCAAATGATATCCTCTATATCTATTTTCTCTTGCAGAAAATAAAATCGTTTCCATAGTCCATGTTGTTTTTAACTATGCAAGATAGCGATATCAATGAAAAGGATGTGTTGAAACTTTGGGTGATAGATGCATCCTGCATACAAAAAGCAGAAGCGTAAACTTAATGGCAGAAGATGCGTAATTCTTTTTCCATAAGCGAAATAGTTATTGCCGTTATGCATATTTTCCTCTATAATGAGGGCAAATGAAAGAAGGGATCACATGCAGTTTTCAAAACGAATGGAGCGCTTAGAAACATCAGTGTTTTCCACATTAGATGAAGAAAAACAGCGTTATCTGAAACAAGGGAAAGAAGTATATGACTTTACGATCGGCAGCCCTAATATAGCGCCATCAAAGGAAATCATTCAGGCTTTGATCGATGCCGCCAAACAACCGCAAAGCTACATGTATGCACTGCATGATATTGATGAGTTACGTCAAACAGTCAAGAAATGGTATCAGACACGCTATGAAGTAGAATTGGATGCAGATACGGAAATCCTGTCGCTGCAAGGATCACAGGAAGGCTTGGCTCATATTGCCTTAGCTATTTGTGATGAAGGGGATATTGTGTTGATTCCAAGTCCTAGCTATCCTGTCTTTGCCAATGGACCGAAAATTGCCGGAGCAGAAATTTATGAAATGCCCATGCGCGAGGAACATGAGTATCTGATTCAATTTGATGAAATACCTAAGGATATTGCCCGCAAGGCGAAAATGATGATTATTTCTTATCCGAATAATCCAACAGGAGCTACGGCGCCGGATGCTTTTTATGAAGAGCTGATTCGTTTTGCGAAGGCGAATGATATTATCGTTCTTCATGATACAGCCTATAGTAATCTGGTCTTTGATGGGGAAGAAGGAAGAAGCTTTTTATATTATGAAGGGGCAAAGGATATTGGTATAGAATTTAACTCTTTCTCAAAGACGTATGGCATGGCCGGTGCTCGTATCGGTATTTGTGTCGGTAACAAAGAAATTGTCGGCATGCTTAGAAAATTGAAAAGTAATATCGACTATGGGATGTTTCTGCCAATCCAAAAGGCAGCTATCACGGCATTGACACAAGATCAAAGTGTTGTCGAAGAAACAAGGGAACAATATCAAAAACGAAGAGATATGCTTGTAGAAGGCTTTCATAAAGCTGGCTGGGAAGTTGCTTCCCCTAAAGGAACCATGTTTATGTGGGCGGCAATACCAAAGACCTATGCGAATAGTGAACAATTTGCGATTGCCTTGCTCCAAAAGACGGGTGTTTTGGTAACACCGGGCAGTGCTTTTGGAACATATGGAGAAGGTTTTGTGCGTATTGCGCTTGTGCAAAGCGAAGAGGTCATCGAAAAAGCTTTGCAGGCAGTGCAGAAATCGGGCTTCTTTACATCATGAAAACCTTATTGGCAATTGGTGGAGGCAGTTTTCAAAAAGCGGAAACTCGCCATTTAGATTTATACGCAATCGCACGAGTGAACAAGACGCATCCTAAAGTGCTCTTTCTTCCGGCTGCTTCTCATGATGATCAGGGTTATGCCAAACGATTTAAACAATATTATCGCAGTTTGGGTTGTGAAGTAGAAGCTTTGCGTTTATGGCATACAAAACTGGATAAAGAAACACTTGCCCAAAAAGTCCTTGCTGCGGATATTGTCTATCTTGGTGGCGGCGATACACAGATGTTGATGGAAGCCTTACAGCTGCATGAGTTAGTTAGTGTATTACAGCAGGCATATGAAGCAGGTATCGTCATTTGTGGATACAGTGCAGGAGCAAATGTATTATTTTCCTATGGCTATAGTGCCTGTGCGGATGGTTTGCGGTTTATAAAAGGCTGTGAATTGGTAAAAGGCTTATTTTGTCCGCATTATCAAGAAGAAGAACGCAAAAGTTTTCAACAAGCCAGTGAACAATATCCTACGTATGCTACCTATGGTTGTGAAGATCAGCATGCTTATTGTGTGGAAGATGATAACGTGCGTTATATGTGATAAGATATTGCGCTCTGTTTTTCTATATCCTATGATGATCGAAAACAACACCAGGTAACATCGGTGAAGACAGGCTAAGGGAATAAGCAAAGAAACATTGAGAGAAGCATTGGAATTGATTTTTCATTATTACGAAAATAAGAAAAGGCTCCTACCATGAATGGACACCTGTATCATGCAGATGGTACTATTCAAGTAGCGGAGTCTTTTTTTGTAATAAAGGATAAGGATGAATAAGTAATGTATGAATACTATAAAGGAGAAGAATGAATAAGTAATGTATGAATACTATAAAGGATAAGGATGAATAAGTAATGTATGAATACTATAAAGGATAAGAATAAATATGCAATGCAGGAATGCTATAAAGGATAAGAAAAAATATGTAATGCATAAATACTATAAAGTATAAGAATGAATAAACAATGCATAACTACTGTAAAGGGAAAGTTTTAACAAGGATCGTGACAACATGTCAAATTCATCAGGAAGATGCCATCACGTAGCTAAGAAACTCCATCTTTTCCTGTTCATAATGGGTTTCAATGCGATACTTGCTTGTTTCAACAAAACAAGTTGTTGAAGTTTCGCAATATGGTTTTAAGGGCTCTACTTTTGAAAACATGCCGCCTGCATTTTGATAGGATTGATAAAAAAGCTGGAATTGTTCAATAGTAAAGGTTAATTGAGCACCATCGGGAAGCCGGTTTACATGAGAATCCGGATAGAAGGTAAAACTGTTAGGTACCATGTCCTTTAAAGAAGTATCCTTTTCAGAGTCACAAGTAATTACAAGATAGCTATTGCCTTTCTTTAGATATAAACGTTTCTCCATGTCATTTTTCTTTAACGATGCATATGAAGTGGTTGGTGATATCTTTTTCCCCTGTTCATCCTCAATGTAGAAGTCAACGTCTAAATATTTTTGTACAGTATCATGATCATCAAATGTCGCATCGGCAATCGTAAAACTGATTTTTGCAGCAATCGGATTTTTTATATGCTGTTTATGGTCAATATAGCGATAGCCTAGAAAACAAAGTAGAAGAAGAGGAAGCAGGATCATACCTTTTCCAAGAGAATTCCAATCCTTCATATATTGTTGCGATTTTTTAGCGCTATGCTGTAGCGATTTGCGGACATACGCTTCTCTTCTTGCCACTACCGGATCTATCTTAGGAAAAGGCTGTGCATCTTGAGCCAAGTCATAAAAGGTAGCAGTGGATTGTGTTTTTGTCGCTATTTGGGTCAAAAAGTCATCGCAAAGCTCTTCTGTGAGCGTGTTTCCCCCAGTAATTGTGGTTTCCAATTGCATACAGATTTTCTTCATAGTAACTACCTGTTCTCCAGCTTCTATAAGGGAAGCTTTGCGTTGCTCTAACAATGGGGCAAACGCTGTTTCATCTTGTAAGATCTGATGAATTTCCTCTAGTGAAAAATCTAATTTACGAAGTAAGATTATTTTCTTTAACACAATAAGATCTGCTTCCTCATATTCGCGGTAATTGGATGCATTACGTTTAGGCTGCAGCAAACCTTGCTGTTCATAAAAACGAATGTTTTTCTTACTAATGCCACAACGCTCTTCTACTTCACGAATCAACATAAGTTCCACCTCTTTCTAGTGTTATTATAAACGTTCCATAAACTGGAATGTCAATCAAAATCACTAGAATTTATAAATATGCTGGAAATTAATGGAAGGTAAGCTTACAAAAGGAGGAAACCTTGTCATGTGAATATAATTTTTATATAATAGAGAAGTTCTTGAAATAAGGATTCAAGTAAAAGATGTTTTACAACTTTTCAATGAACAAAAGAAAGAGAGAGGAACTTATGTTTGAAAAAGTATTTAAATTAAAAGAGAAACATACCAATGTGAAAACTGAGGTTATCGCAGGTTTGACAACGTTTCTGGCTATGGCCTATATCCTAGGCGTGAATCCATTAGTATTAAAGGATGCCGGCATGGATGTATCCAGCGTCTTCTTGGCAACTGCCATTTCTGCCGGTTTTGCGTCAATCTTAATGGGGTTATTGGCTAACTATCCGGTATCCTTAGCAGCCGGTATGGGTGTCAATGCATTGTTTGCTTATACGATTTGCGGACAGATGGGCATGAGCTGGCAGGCAGCTTTGGCAGCCGTTTTTGTTTCCGGTGTTATCTTTGTGGTAATTTCTGTTACCGGTATCCGTAAAGCCATCATTAATGCCATTCCAAAACAGTTAAAACTGGCTATCGGTGCGGGAATCGGTTTCTTTATTGCTTTTGTTGGTTTAAAAAATGCCGGTATTATTGCCGGTAGTGAAGCTACCTTTGTGACTTTAGGAAACTTCTCCACACCTTCCGTCTTATTAGCGATCTTTGGTATCTTGCTTACAATTGCCTTTGTAGTAAAGAAAGTGCCGGCAGCTGTTTTTGTTGGTATGGTCATCACGGCAATTGTTGGTATCATCTGTGGTGCTTGTGGTATCGAAGGTATGCCGGCTTTACCATCTAGCATATTAGAAACCAATCTGAAACTGGATGGCTTTGGTGCTTTTGCTTCCGGCTTTGGTGAATTATTTGCCGATCCATTCCAGGCATTCATCGCACTGTTTTCCTTCCTGTTTGTCGATTTCTTTGATACTGCCGGTACGTTAGTAGCTGTTGGTAATCGCGTAGGACTAATCAATGAGGATGGGGAATTAGAACATGCAGAACAGGCTTTATTGGCAGATGCTGTAGGTACAGTAGCAGGTGCTGTTTTAGGAACTTCTACCGTTACTTCTTTTGTGGAATCAATATCTGGTGTAGAAGTTGGCGGAAGAACCGGATTAACTTCTTGTACAACCGGGGTTTTATTCTTCATCTCTATTCTGTTTGCGCCTATTATCTTATCCGCTGTTACCAATGCGGTCACTGCACCGGCTTTAGTTGTAGTCGGTATTATGATGGCACAGCAGTTAAAAGGGATTGATTGGGATGATATGGTATTTGCCACTGCTGGCTTTGTGACGGTCATTGCTATGATCTTAACTTATTCCATCTCCAATGGAATCGCCTTTGGCTTTATCGCTTATGCTGTTGCAATGCTAGCAAATGGAAAAGCAAAAGAAGTGCATCCAACCGTTTGGGGATTGATTTGTATCTTCGTTTTATACTTTGCTTTACCTTATTTCATGTAGTGATGTAGTTATCTTAGTAATGAAGTCGTTTTATATATAGTATAAAAAGTTTTTCTTCCTTATAAATAGGTGTTGATAATGATGATTATGAAATAGGATGTATAAGGTACATGCTGATAAGAGGCAGAGCCCCCTTCATCAACAACCTATCTTTGATCATTAAGGAAGAAAAGTGAAAACTTAGAAAATTTTAGGAAAAATATTTTAAAATTAGGCGATTAATGCTATTATAGTAAACGTAAAAAACCGGTACTACAGGTAACAGTATCGGTTTCTTAATTCAAGGAGGATGTTATGGCTGATAAGATTATCGTACTGGACTTTGGAAGTCAGTATAACCAGCTCATTGCACGTCGTATCCGTGAGTTTGGGGTTTACTCTGAACTGCACCCACATACGATGACGCTGGATGAAATCAAGGCTTTAGGTGATGTCAAAGGTATCATCTTCAGTGGTGGACCTAACAGTGTTTATGACAAAGATGCATTTACGTGTGATCCTGCCATTTTTGAAGCAGGTATTCCGGTATTGGGAATCTGTTATGGCATGCAGATGACACATCATATGAATGGTGGAAGTGTGAAGGCATGTGAAGCCAAGGAATATGGAAGAACGGAAATTACGGTAGAGAATGATTCTTTATTGTTTAAGAATCTTCCAAAGAAACAGATTGTATGGATGAGTCATGGTGATCAGGTAGATCAGATGGCAGATGGCTTTGTGCGTGATGCGTATAGTGAAACGTGTACGTATGCAGCTACAAGCAATCAGGAAAAGCAGATTTATACGCTGCAGTTTCATCCGGAAGTGCGCCATACAGAATATGGCAATGACATTTTGCGCAACTTTGTATTTGAGGTATGTCATGCGGAAAGTAATTGGTCCATGCATAACTTTATTGATATGCAAGTGGAACAGATTCGTAAGACGGTTGGCAAAGATAAGGTATTGCTGGGACTAAGCGGCGGCGTGGATTCTTCTGTTGTGGCAGCTTTGTTACATAAAGCAATTGGTGATCAGTTGATTTGTATGTTTATTGATCATGGATTGTTAAGAAAAGGTGAAGCGGAGAGCGTGATGGAAACGTTTGGTCGTGAGATGAATGTGCATTTGGTGAAGATTGATGCGAAGGAGCGTTTCTTATCAAAACTGGCTGGTGTAAGTGATCCGGAGAAGAAGCGTAAGATCATTGGTAATGAGTTTGTGTATACCTTTGATGAAGAGGTCAAGAAAATCAGTGCCGGTGAGGATATCAAATGGCTGGCGCAGGGCACGTTGTATACGGATGTAATTGAATCTGGTACAAAGACGGCGCAGACGATCAAGAGCCATCATAATGTTGGTGGATTGCCTGAGGATATGCAATTTCAGCTGATTGAACCGTTGAATACGTTGTTTAAGGATGAGGTTCGCGCGTTGGGTAGTGAGCTTGGCTTGCCGGATGAGATGGTGTGGCGACAGCCATTCCCAGGACCTGGTTTAGGTATTCGTATCTTGGGTGAGATTACGGAGGAGAAGCTGCAAATTGTGCGTGATTCAGATTATATCTTGCGTGAGGAAATTCGTAAAGCGGGTCTGCAAAGAGAAATCTGGCAGTACTTTACGGCTTTGACAAATATGCGTTCAGTTGGTGTCATGGGGGATCAGAGAACGTACGATTATGCGGTGGCGATTCGTGCGGTGACTTCCATTGATGGCATGACGGGGGATTGGGCGAAGATACCGTTTGAGGTGTTGGATGTGATATCGACACGTATCGTAAATGAGGTGCAGCATGTGAATCGAGTGCTGTATGATGTGACAAGCAAACCGCCTGCAACGATAGAGTTTGAATAAATCGAGTTGCTTAAAAAAGCCAGTGTTTATGCGGGTTTCAGCGATTTCGATTAGTCTTTTGATAACAAATTGATAACAGTCATAGCAAGTGCCATTATTCTTGTTATCCAGTGGTTTATGGGTAACGGAACAATTAACAGGTGGCTTGCAGACTAAAGTTCGGAGCTTGGCTCTGAACAAATTCCATATTATAAACTAAGCCCTTAGCTGTGGTTAATAACCATAGTTAAGGGCTTTTTTGTCGTTGCCAAAGCATCTGTAGGGAGCTGCCAGTGGCAGGTCCTGTAGGTGCTTATTTATCTTTCAAGTGGTCTTTGAATGCTTCCACGAGAGCGTCACTTAATTCCTGTGATGGAACTTTTGCCCAACGCTGTGTGGTGTCGAACTCTGGATAATGGTAACGCCAGTTATCGTATTCTTCTCTGTTGATTTCTTCGGAAGATAGCTTGTCTGCCTGTTCTTTCCAAGCATACAGCATTTTGAGGAGTTCATATGCTTCTCTGCCTTTGTCCTTGTTGACCTTTAAGCATACCTCTCCGTCTGCTTCACTGACAGTAAGACCGTAAATATCTTCAAGGGTAAACAGAGTGTGCATAAGACCGATATAGCTGTCTATGTCAGGAACATCAAGAGCCTGTGGAGAAACATCAAGCACCTGTGCCAATGCATTTGTAAGGTCTGCTTTCGGTTTGCGTGTACCAGTTTCGTACTGTGCCAAACGCACATCAGCACTCTTTTCTGGAAAACCGATTGCTGTACCGAGATACTTTTGTGTCATACCACGCATTAGTCTGAAAAAATGTATTCTTTCGCTGATAGCCATAATGATACGCTCCTTTTATATTTAGTGAAATAAGTATAGCAGAAATGTTTAGTGGAAGTCAAGAAAAACCGAAACAAAAATGTTTAATATTTTCTTTGCAACCACTTGACAATAGCAAATATGTTTAGTAAAATAAATTACGAATTAAACAAATATGCTTAATGCGACAACTGAATGACCGTCCGAAAAGCCAAACCGCCAAGACCTCGTCGGAGCAAGTTCCGTATCGTTCGCTTGTGTGCAAGCACAAAAGCTCATTCGCTGCACTGCTCCTCCTCTTCCCCAAAAGTCTCCGACTTTTCGGGAACCCCTATACGAGCGAGCGCCTGATGTACTGCGGTGCATTGGGACAGCACAGCGCCTGCCGACAAGCAGGAGTGCCTGTTGGAACTTTAACACGGAGAAAGCGGCAAGCAAAAAATTATTTTAAGAAAGGAAGAAAAAGGATATGGAAAACAGATTTATCCGAGCCGAAGATGTGGCTCAGGAACTAAACGTATCAAAACCTTATGCATATAAACTCATCAGACAATTAAATGAGGAATTGAAAGCAAAGGGCTTTATTACGATTGCAGGGCGTGTAAATCGCCAGTATTTTTACGAAAGGCTCTACGGAGCAGGAAAGGGGGAAATGTAAATGCCGGTATTTAAGAATGAAGATAACGGTACTTGGTATGTGATGGCAAGGTATGTGAACTGGAAAGGGGAACGCAAGCAGAAATGCAAGCGTGGCTTTGCTACCAAACGAGAAGCACAGGAATGGGAAAGAATGTTCAAATTGCAGACTTCTTCAGACCTTGATATGAGTTTTGAAGCCTTTACGGAGCTTTATATCAATGATGTGAAGAACCGTTTGAAGGAAAACACGTGGCTTACCAAAGAGCATATCATACGCACAAAGATACTTCCGTATTTCGGGAAACTGAAAATCAGCGAGATTTCCACAAAGGAGATTATTACTTGGCAGAATGAAATGCTTGCCTATCGTGATGAGAAGAAAAAGCCTTATTCACAGACGTATCTGAAAACGCTGCACAATCAGTTGTCCGCCATTTTCAATCACGCTGTCCGCTACTATGAACTGCGTTCCAATCCTGCGGCAAAGGTGGGAAATATGGGACGTGAGGAACACAAGGAAATGCTGTTCTGGACAAAGGAAGAATACAAGAAATTCTCTTTTGAGATGATGGACAAGCCTGTTTCCTTTTATGCGTTTGAAATGCTTTACTGGTGCGGTATCCGAGAGGGCGAGCTGTTAGCTTTGACTCCGGCAGATTTCAACTTTGATAAGGAAACAGTCACAATCAATAAATCCTATCAGCGTTTGAAAGGGCAGGATGTGATTACTTCTCCGAAAACGAAAAAGAGCAACCGCACGATTAAAATGCCGAAGTTTCTGTGTGAGGAAATGAAAGAATATCTCGGTATGCTTTACGGATTGAAGAAGAAAGACCGTATCTTTACGGTGACGAAAAGCTATCTTCATCACGAGATGGACAGAGGGGCAAAGGCGGCAGGCGTGAAGCGTATCCGCATTCACGATCTCCGTCACCCGTATGTCAAGCCCACGACAAAAAAATTTGCATCTTTTTTGAAGTTTTTTCGGGCAGCTGCAATAGCTGCCCGTAGCTGTTCCATACGGTATTCATGGCTCATGCTTCCTTTCCAGATTTCTCCGTTCCTAAAAAGTCCTGCGTAACATATTCTATCTCAATCCGATCCCCAGGAAAAACATATACCCTGTTGATAAGCCGGTCTATCAGCGATTGCGTCAGGACATCGGTGCTGCCTACTTCCTGAACAATTTCCCGCTGTTTCAGCCTCGCCTCATAATCACTCTGTATCTGTTTGGTCTGCGCTGTGATAGCGGCATGGACATTCTTGGCCTGTACCAGTTCCGCGTCATATACTGCTTTCTGTGACCGGTAGGTTTCCAGATCGATCTCGCCAAGCGCATACCGTTCATAAAGCTGCCGTTTGCTGTCCTGTATAGCCCGCAACTTATCTTCATGCTCGGCCTGCTGGACCGTCTGTAAATCCAGCTTATCTTTACTGCCGTCGATTCCCAACGCCGGACACATCTGCGCCCGGATCGTCTCAAAGACTACCTGCTCCAGATCAGCCATCTTTACCCGCACGCCATGACAGGGAAAACTTTCTGACACTTCGGAATGACGGCAATAAAACCATGCTCCATTTCTGAGTGACATAGCATGATCGCAGCATCCACAAAACACCTTTCCCCGAAGCAGATAGTCACGCCTTTTTTTATTGGGGAGGGAAAAACGCTTAATAGAAGTATTGGCCTGCTCAAACAATTCCTTGCTGACAATCGCGGAATGATGGTCGGGGATTTTGAACCACTCGCTTTCATCTTTGAGCTTCATGCAGCGGCTGCCGATTTCCTGCACCTTGCGTTTGCCGATTATGTAGGTGCCGATATACCGCTGATCCTCCAGCATCCGCAGGACTGTTGAACTGCTCCATACGCCGTGTGTCCTTGACACATTATAATGGTCTTTTCCGTTATCCCTCCGATACTCTCCAGGCGTGGGAATATGGAGGGCGTACAACTTGCGGGTGATCTCTGCTGCGGTATTGCCTTCAGCCGCCCATTCAAATATCAGACGGACATTTCCCGCAACATTTTCGTCCGGCTCCATACGCCCGTCTGCGCTTTTGCGGTAGCCGTAAGGACAGATAACGCTCTGGTACTCGCCCCGGCGCATCTTCGCATATTTGGCGCTTTTTGTTTTCATGGACATATCACGGCTGTAGCACTCGCTGATAAGATACTTAAAGGCAACATCAATCCCTCCGGTATCTCCTTTGAAATTGACGGTGTCAAAATCGTCGCTGACAGAGATAAACCGGGTGTGATAGAGCGGAAACACCCGCTCGATGAAATAACCGGTCTCAATGCTGTTGCGTCCAAACCGGGATAGGTCTTTGACAATGATACAGTCGATACTTCCTGCCTGCACCATCGTCAAAAGCTCCTGCACTGCGGGACGTTCAAAATTCGTACCCGTATGGCCATTATCGACAAACTCCAAAACCTCGCCATTATCCCATTCCGGCAGCGACATGGCTTTTTCCCGCAGGATAAGGCGCTGGTTCGGAATACTCAAACTTTCTGTCTTAATATCCTCCACGGATAACCGAATATAAAGGGCAATTACATATTTGCGCATGACTCCACTTCCTTTCCCTGAAATTCACTCTTAAAGCGGAAGGTCACATGAATATCCCGTTTGTGGTCTATCTCGATCCGCTCAATCAGCCGGTCAATCAGTTCTGCCGTAAGCAGGTGATCCTTTGCCAGTGACTTTGCATCCTTTTCCATAGTCCGGTAGCGTACAAACTGTTCGTCGAGAGCATCCATATCCCTTTCAAGCTCGGTGATCTCACCGGACAGTGTATTGATGGATTCCTCATAATCCGCTTTCAGTTCAAAGTATTCCTCGCTTGTCAAAACACCCTGTACAAAGTTCTCATATAGGCCGCGGATCAACCGGCGTTTCTTTTCAATTTCCTGCCGTTTGGATGACATCTGGCCCCTGAGTTTATCCTTTTCCTGTTTTTGCCTTGCCTCCAACTGAAAGAGGGGGAGAGACATTCCCAGGGCAACCGTCAGCTCTTTCTCCAAAACAGATGTGACCGTAGCGATCAGCTCCGTTTCCTGTATCATCACACCCTTGCAGCTATCTTTTTCTACCCGGCTGTTGGTAAGGCAATGAAACCAGTAAATATCCGGCCCTTTTTTGCGCTCCGCCCGCTGCCGGTGGAGACTCCTGCCGCAATCCGCACAGAATACCTTTCCCTTAAAGATATTGGGGGTATATGGTTTTTTTGGCACAGCCTTGCTTTGCTCGCAGACCTGTTTCCGATAGTCCTGTACCGCCTCAAAAACCACATGGCTGATAATAGGCTCATGGGTATGCCTTGCAACGATCAGATTATCGTCTCCGGCCTGTACCTGCTGGTGGTCTACAATTTTGGTCTTGCCCTGTACCAGATCACCGGTATAAACCTCACTTTCCAGTATCTTCATTACAGTACGGGTCTGCCATTTCCCGCTCCCGATCAGCCCAGGGCTGGTAATTTCACCGGTAGTCTTTTTATAATGGCTTGGGGCAGGAATCCCCATTTCATTCAGATTACGCACAATACGGTTTAACGCTACACGCTCATAAGCCCACTGGAAAATCTGCTGCACAACAGGAGCGGCGGCCTCGTCAATCAGCAGTTTATGACAGTTCTCCGGGTCTTTCCGGTAGCCGTATGGAGCCCGTGCGCCAATATAGTCACCGTCTTTCATGGCCTGCCTTGCCTGGGCCTTGATCTTCCGGCCAATATCCAGCGAATAGGCTTCATTTATCATGTTTTTCAGCGGAAGCATAATGCCTCCGTGAAGATTGCCGGGGTCTGCCGTATCAAACTGATCTGTAACCGCAATAAAACGGACATTGTGCGTGTAGAAATACTGTTCGATATAATAGCCGGTATCAATGGAATTACGCCCCAGGCGGGATAGGTCCTTAACAATCACACAGTTGATATAGCCTGCCTCAATATCCGAAAGCATCTGTTGAAAGCCCGGACGATGGAAATTCGTGCCCGTCATGCCGTTGTCGATATAGGTATCATAGACGACAAAATCCGGTTTATCAGCAAGAAAATCATTCAGGACCAGCTTTTGGTTTTCCACCGAACATCCCCGTTTCTTGTTATCCTCCACGGAAAGCCGGATATACAGTGCTACATGAACATATAAAGATGGTACTGGCTCAGCCGTGATTACTGTTTCTTTTCTGCTCTTTCTTGCCATTTAACCCACCTTCCTTTCCGCGGCCTGTTCTACGATCTGCTCTGCCAGGGCAACCGCTTTTTTGTATTCGTCCTGATAATTAAATTCAATATGCAGCTCGTCCTTGCTAATCACGCGAATACTGCGGATAAGCTGCATGACTGCGCGGCGGTCAATTTCCTCCATCGTGGAAAACTGCATGAAGTGATTGATCCAGCGGTTCCGCTCGCTGCGGTTTTCCAATACATCTGTCAGCCGTTCCTCCCATTCCGCAACTGCCTTTTGCAGCAATTCAATGTCCGCATTGTATTTCCGCTTGTAGGATAGATATTCTTCTTTGGTAAGAATCCCGCTCACCAGATTTTCATAGAGCTTCGTCTTGAAACCCTCAATCTGTGCCAACTGTTTTTCATTGGCTCTGATCTGTCCGGCGTATTCCTGGGCCAGTTCCCGGTTGATCCGTTCCTGACTGATACTGGACAACAGCGAATCCAGAGAAGCCACATTTTCAATATGGCCCTTTAAGCTGTCCTGCACACACTCGATCAAGTCGTCCTCTT
This sequence comes from Longicatena sp. 210702-DFI.1.196, assembly GCF_020563125.1. NCBI lineage: Bacteria > Bacillati > Bacillota > Erysipelotrichia > Erysipelotrichales > Erysipelotrichaceae > Longicatena > Longicatena sp. 210702-DFI.1.196. The sequence goes on from NZ_JAJCPX010000017.1 coordinate 23,667, forward strand.
TCAGCATCACAGAGGAAGCGCAGCCATTCTTTTTGCCCGTAGGGCAATAGTAGTAGTGGTATTCCTTGTCTTTGTAGCGGTTTGTCTTACGGGTCATGCGGCAGCCGCAGCATCCACAGATCAAAATACCGGAGAACAGATATACCTTATCCGATTTAGGAGAGGTCCGGGTGTCAATCCGGCGAAGTCGCTGAATCAGGTCAAAATCGTGTTTCTGGATAATCGCCTCATGGGTGCCCTCTACACGAATCCACTCGGATGAAGGCTTATCCTCACGCTCCTTCAATTTGAAGTGGGGCGTTGTCTGTTTTCCCTGCACCAGTGTCCCGGTATAGGTTTCGTCCTTCAAAATGCGGATGATGGTAGTGGCAGACCATTTACAATCCTTACGGTCCGTATAGCCGCCTTTGGCATGGGGCATCCCGTGATTCCTCTTATAAGCCAGCGGAGAGAGAATACCCATGCGGTTCAGTTCATCAGCAATATGGGAAGCACTGAATCCTTCCAGACGCTTTCTGAAAATATCCCGTACCACACCCGCTGCATACTCGTCAACTTCCAAACTCTTATGCTTGTCGCCAGTTTTTACATAACCGTAAATAGTAAAAGCTCCAACAAAATCACCGCTGCGTCGTTTCACATCCAGGGCACTCCGGGTCTTTACGGAAATATCCCGGCAGTATGCCTCGTTCATAATGTTTTTTACCGATACGGTGAGATCATCTGCAGCGTCATTTTCCGTGTCTACATTGTCATTGATGGCGATAAAACGGACGCCGTAGGCCGGAAATACCCGACGCATATAACGGCCCGTCTCTATGTACTCACGCCCCAGGCGGGAAAGGTCTTTTACAATGACACAGTTAGCCTCGCCCTGTTCGATCATCCGCATCATTTCCTGAAATGCTGGACGGTCAAAGAGGACACCGCTGTAACCGTCGTCAATCTTTTCTGCCACAACCTCAATCTCCGGGTGCCGGGCAATGAAATCATCAATGAGCCGCCGCTGATTGGCAACGCTGTCACTTTCCACCGACTTGTCATCCGTATAGGAAAGACGGATATACTTAATAGCTTTATAAACCTGCATAAAAAAACACTCCTTTCGTTGCGCAGAAAAATCCCCGCAATTCAAGAAGTGTGGTTATGCCGTATTCAATTCCTTTTCCGACTCTTATTGTACCACGCTCTTACGGGAAAGTCAGCCCTTTTCTGGAAGAAATTTTGCTTCACCGTAAAATACCCTTGATACATTCCTCCAGGGTGGCACCGCCAGGGGCAAAGCTGGCCCGGACGGTAAAACGTCCGCACTTAAAACGGTAAGGGTTTTTGATCTGGCGCACAAATTCAGTGATTCGTTCCTCGCGGGGAAGCTCCTTATCCACGGTGACATCCCGAATGTCTACCAATGAACCGCTTCCGCCAGCAGTAATATTCTCCATAATACCAACTCCTTCCTGAAATTACTGGTCTATCAAAACCACATGAATAAGCCGGACCCGCCCTATAAATAGAAACAGGTCCGGCCCATTGTATCTGATTTCGATTTTGCTTGCCGTATTTGCCACGCCCCCCGGCAGCTCTGTCTACACAAAGCGGGGTTGCCATAGGCTGCGGCCAGCTTTACCGCATCATAGCCCCGCAGATGCCGCCGCTTTGCCAGAGCAAGCGCACACCGCAGGGACTTCCCTTCAAGTCCGTGAGAGATTGTGAAAAAGTACCATTATGATCTGCGCCGTCGTCGCGCCCGGCCTGCCACAGCCGGGTCAATGGATTGCGTGGATCGCTCGGACAGCCGGATTCATCACCTCCCTGGCTGCCTGTCTTTGCGCCGCTCCATTTGCCGCTCGGAACACAGAATGACGTACCCATAGCAACGTATATTCGGTTGTCAAAGTGCAACGAGGGCACGGCCATTATGACATTTTATAGTTGGGGTGGACCAGAGCATGTGCTGTATGGCCGCACCCATTGGACTTGTCTGCCGAATATGTCCCTCTATTATTCATTTCATTTTCGGGGGCAAAGTTGCCGTCTGTCAGGAAAGTTCTTTCAAAAACTTTTCCAAACTTCGCAGGCCGGCATTGATAGAGCGAGTAATTCGGCTCTTATGGGTGCCCTCCGCTTTTGCAATATCCGATTTGCTCATGCCAAGAAAATAGTGCGCATAAATCCGATTCCGCTGTTTCTCCGGCAAAGAGGCAAGTGCCTGATACAGCCTGGCATTTTCTTCTTTCCGTTCCAAAATATCCGCAGGTGTCAGGACAATTACCAGAGCGTCACGCTCGACATTGGCATCATAGTCCAGCGAAAAATATGCTTTGTGCCGGTATGTACGCAAAATATAAGCCGCCTCATTCAGCTTATACTCATGGAGCAAATCAGCCACTTCGTCCGGCACTTCCACAATGGTATCAGTTGTATAAAACGGGTAATAATCCCGCAGATTGATCTTTTTCATTAGATTATCCTCCAATTTCAATTTTTGAGTTGATAGGCAAAATCGAAATCAGAGGGCGGGGAGCGACAGCCAGGAGTTCCGCCTACAAGAAAAAAATCAGATAGGCTTGTCCGCCTTTCAGATATGAAAAAAGCGCGTACCTGTTTTATTTCAGGAACGCGCTCATAGGAATATTTTGTTGAGTATTGGGGAAAAGGATAAAAATATGTCGATACAAAAAGCGCCGCAGCGTTTTGAGCTGCGGCACTAAAAGATTTTCGGCTATATCGTTGTCGGTTTCTGTAGAAATATTGGACCTTCCAAATGTGCATGTCTGCCCCCATACCTGGGGGAGCACAAACAGATTAGAACGGTATTGCTTTTATACTTCCCCCAATCTGTTACTTTGGGGACATTATATAGGGTATAGTAATCAGCCTCCGTTCACCTTTTTCTCAGAAGTTAATCAAGATGTTGTAATTTCACTTCTTTTGCTGCGTTGTGTCAAATTTATATCCAACACCGCGCACACTGATAATATAATCTGGAATGTCCGGGGATATTTTGAGTTTTTGCCGCAGCCGACTCATTATGTTATGAATCGCAGTTAGTTCGTTCTCAACATATTCCTCACTCCATACATGGTAGGCTATGGTTTCAAAGGTCATTACTCGTCTTCGATTCATAAGCAATAAGTAAAGGGCATTAAACTCTCTGACCGACAAATCTACCTTTTTCCCTTGGACAGCGACCTCTCTTTCTTCCAGACAAAAATACAGATCACCTTCCCGAATTTCTGTTAAAGGTTGAGACGTATCTATCCGTGCGCCAAAAGAATCCGGGTTAGTACATGGGATGGCCGAAAAGCCCTGCTGTTGTTCTGTTTCAAGGACAAACTGTATCATTTCGCGTTTCTGCTCAACATCAAGCAAAACAAAAAGTTTCTCACCAATCTGCCGGCCATTCTCCGATAAATCAAGTACCGCTAGTTTCCCATGTCATCACCTTCCTTCCTTAAAGCGTCTTTCAATTTCTGAAAGGATTCCTCGCTGATTGCGTGTTCTATCCGGCAGGCGTCTTGCTCTGCCGTTTCCTGATCGACACCGGCAGCGACAAGCTGCTCCGTAAAGAATCGGTGCCGTTCATAAATTTTCTCGGCAATCTCCCGGCCTATGTCTGTCAGATGGAGAAAACCATCTTTATCCACGGTCAGAAAGCCACCGTCCCGCAGGACACCTACTGCATGGCTGATACTCGGTTTGCTAAAGCCCATGTGTCGGGCAAGATCAACAGAGCGTACCATGCCGGATTTCTTTTGCAGCATTAGTATGGCCTCTAAGTAGTCCTCGCCTGACGCATGAAGTTTCATCCGTTCCTCCCTTATGTAAGGCTCCATCCAGCAGATTTTTTTCGGATATTGACAAATTCCTGATAAATTCCGGCTTTTGCCATAAGCTCATCATGGGTTCCCTGTTCGCTAATCTGTCCATTAGAGATTACCAAAATCTGATCTGCCTGCCGGATGGTATTCAGCCGATGTGCAATTACAAGTAATGTCTTACCCTTGACCAGCTCATTGATTGCCTCCTGAATGTAACTTTCATTATCAGTATCGACACTGGCTGTTGCTTCGTCTAAAATTACAATCGGGGCATCTTTCAGAATACAGCGGGCAATAGAAATACGCTGTTTCTCGCCGCCGGACAAAGTAGCGCCGCCCTCGCCAACAACAGTCTGAAATCCATCCGGCAGAGCCATGATAAAGTCATAACACCGAGCTTTCTTAGCTGCCTCATAGACTTCCTGTTCAGTGGCGTCAGGTTTGCCCATGCTGATATTGTTATAAATTGTGTCTTGGAATAAGTACACGCGCTGGAATACCATGCTGATTTGTTCCATCAACTCAGCCAGCGGCACATCCCGAATATCCGTCCCGCGAACCGTTACCGTTCCAGATTTCACATCCCACAGCCGCGCCAGAAGGTTCGCAATCGTGGATTTGCCACCGCCAGACGGTCCCACAAGTGCGGTCATGGTATTCTTCTGCATAGAGAAGCTGATGTTGTGCAGGACTTCCTTGTCCTGATAGGCGAAGGCCACATCGCTAAATTGTACTTCTGGCTGATCCGGCTGTGCCTGTGACAGAATATGTTGATTTCCGTTATCGGGAAGTTCGGGCTCGTCCAAAACAGCTTCAATGCGGTCTAATGCGGCATTCATCACGGTCAGTCGGGTTGCTTCTCCATAAAGAGCTTTCAGAGGCCCAAAGAGATCAAAGACAAACAGCAGCACGCCCAAAAGATAAGCCAGGGAGAGTACGCCTTCCTGATGTAAAAAAACGGATAAACCGAAGATAGCGGCAATACCCACGCCATAGAGAATGTTTAAGCCAGTGGTCCACGGTGTCATTTTCTGCTCAAACTTCGTATTGACATCCCTTGATTTTTTGAAGTTTTCCGTTAATTCGTCAGATTTTTCTCCGAGCAGATTGTAACTTTTGATAACCCCAATTCCTTCAGCAAAAGACAAGACCGCATCCGTCAAATTCTCGCTTTGGTTTTGACGCCCGACAGCCTCCTTGAAGGAAACCTTATTCATATATTTTGCAACCAGCGATGCCAGCAAGGTAATGATTACCGCAATCAGCCCAAGTCTCCAATCCAGTACGAACATAAAAACAGCTAAAACCAAAGTAGACAGCATATAGCTCATCATGTTGCCAATGGTACTCATAGAAACTTCCTCAATGAAAACCATATCCGTACTGAGAACAGAGCTGATTTTGCCAATATTCCCCGATGTAAAGTAACCCATCGGCATTTTTCTTAAATGATTTCCCAACTCCATCCGTTTATCAGCAAAGATCATAAATCCAGCGGCACTTTGCAGACGGTCGCTCAAATAGTGAACCACTGTCTGAACCACTACAACAGCTAATAATCCAAGTCCGACAAACAGACAGGTCTTTCCAGTCAGCGTATTATCAGCAAACCCGGCAAAGACAATAAACGCCATGAAGATCGGCATTTTGGAGAGAATGGACTCGACAAATGCACATAGAAATGCAGCCTGAATACGGCTTTTATACCTCCCGGAGAGGTTCAGGATTCTTGAAATCAATGCAAACATTTATCTTCCCTCCTTTGCAGTAGATACTTTCCACTCGGCGCTGTCCTGAGCCGCTTTCCACAACTTTTGGTATTCTGGGCAAGCTTGAATCAGCTCCTGATGTTTTCCGGTTGCCACCATCTTTCCGTGATCCATAACGCATATTTGATCTGCGTTCATTATAGCGGGAAGTTTGTGAGCGATAACTACCAAGGTTTTTCCCTTCACCAGCTCCGCAATAGCAGCCTCCATTTTTTCCTCATTTTCTGGATCAGCATAGGCCGTGGCCTCGTCAAGCACTACAATCGGGGCATCCTTCAATATTGCTCGCGCCAGGGAAATTCGCTGGCGCTGCCCCCCGGAAAGCATTTTCCCCGCATCGCCCGCCATGGAGTGAATACCTTGCGGCAGCTTTTCCAGAAACTCCATACACTGGGCTTTCTTCGCCGCCTCCATTACTTCCTCATCGGTAGCATCCAAACGTCCAAGACGGATATTTTCCAGCAGGGAGGTGTTAAACAGGTACTGATCCTGAGCCACATAGGAAATGCGGCTGTTCAATGCCTCCAGGCTCATATCACAAAGTTTCTGCCCGCCAATGGAAATGCTCCCTTTCTGCGGGTCATAGTAGTGGATCAACAGTTTTGCAAGGGTGCTCTTGCCAGAACCGGATTCACCAACCAGGGCAGTTTTTTGTCCTGCTTTTGCCACAAGGGTAATATCGTGGAGGACTTCGTTTTCCGCTATTATCGGTTTCCCATCTGGGCCAGGCTGTGTCGTTTGATACGCAAAGGAAACATGATCGTAAGAAATGTTAAAATCCTGTCCGTGGAAATCATCCTCAGCAGCTTGCAGCGGTGCCGCATTTAACATCTGTTCAAGTGCCGTAATCTTATAATTCAGATTCGGAATCGTCTCCATAAAGCCCAGTGCTTTCAGGAGAGGAATCCCAATGCTGAGGGAAAGGCAGAGGACTAAAATCAAATCAGGTAAAGTGCTTATGCCACAGAGAACAAACCATGCCCCAAGAGGCAAAGTCAGAATAACAGTGCAGGGCAGCAGACTTCCGTATATCGCCATCCAGGGCCAGGCGGCCTTATACCATGCCAAGGTATAATCCCGATAGTCCGTTACATCCTTGCGGAAGTTCTCGTAAGATTCACTCTCCCGGTTGAAAACCTTGACAACCTCCATACCATTGATGTACTCAATGATCGTGTTGTTCATTTTCTGTGCAGACTGATAGTAGGGACCCATGCGCTTCATTCCAACAGAGTACATAATGACCATGGAGAGCAGGCTGATCGGGATAGAGGCCAAAGACATAAGAGCCAGTTTCCAGTCCGCACAAAACATAGCAACATAAATCACCAGCGGGATCAGCAAATTTGCGATACCCTCCGGGACTGAATGAGCAAGGAGCAATTCCAAGCTGTCCACATCATCGACAAACAGCTTTTTGATTGTCCCTGTCCCTTTTTCCTCCACAATGCCAAGGGGAAGTTTCTCAAACTTCTCTTGCAGAGATACCCGCAGCCGGAACAATGTGTTATATGCTGCTTTATGAGAAATTGATAATCCCCATCCATATAAAACCGCCTGCAAAACAAGACAGATCAAAACCCCTATAACACGCAATAAAACAAATTCTGTCTCAACAGAATCGCCCATAACCAATGGCGAAATGACCTGATAGGCCAGCACAAAAGGCAGGACGCCCATAAGAACGCTGACCAGTACGACAACCGTGGCCACATACATATTTTTCTTATATGGCCCTGCGTACTCAAAGATTTTTTTGAACATAAGCCCTCCTTATATTGAGCCGTACTGTCTGTGCTTCAAAAACAAGAGGCCGCCAAAGTAAAGCGGCCTCTTATCATTATCTTTCTGTCCAGTCAAGGCGGCCCTGACATTCATAATTTCTAAAATTCACTGGCGGATTCGGAAAAAATCCAAAACCTTTTTACTGCCGGATTCGTCCAATGGATAGCTTTCTTTTATTTGCCCTTTTTCCATATGGACTACATACGAACATCCCGCCATCACCAACTCCGGATCATGCGTAATAACAAGAAGCGTTTTGCCCTGATCCGCGAGTGACTTCAAACTCCGCGCAACTTCCCACATATGTTTGAGATCAAGCCCGCTGGTTGGTTCGTCAAACACAATGATCTCCCGGTTACTCACAATGGCAGATGCGATCGCTACCCGCTGTTTTTGCCCGCCGGAAAGAGAAAGCGGGTGCCTGTCTTTATATTCCAGCAGATCAAACTGTTTAAGGATTTCATCTGCAACAGTTTCATCCTCGTTGTCCATGCTCAGAAGCACTTCATCCATCACGCTTTCGGTAAATAGCTGATGGCTGGTATCCTGCATTACCATGTAGCAATGTTTGAGCCGGGCTTTCCAATCAAGGGTTTTCCCGTCAACCTGCAAAAGGCCACACTTCTTTTCCAGTCCGCAAATACAGCGGGCCAAAGTAGATTTTCCAGCGCCATTCAGGCCGATAATGGCAATCGTTTCTCCAACAGGCAGTTCAGCACTCGGAATATGGAGGCTTTCCGGTTCCCGCTTTTTATACGCAAAGCAGAAATTTTGAAATTCCATCAGTTTAGCTGTATGCGCCTGATACTGATTCGCGGGTTTCAACTTCGAGAGAGAAAACGGCCGCAGCCCCATTTCTTTTCGAGTGCTATCCGATAAACTGTCAAATTCAGCAGGCGTGTATTCCCGTTCAATCTCCCCATCTTTTACATACAGCACACGATCTGCAAGATCGTGAAGGTAGTAAAGGCGGTGTTCTGCAATCAGAATTGTTTTGCCCTGCTTTTTCCAGAGGCTCAAGACCTGCCGCAGGTCATCAATAGCAGCCATATCCAGATTAGAAGATGGTTCGTCAAGGACCATAATTCCCGGTAGCAATACACTTGATGAAGCACAGGCTATTTTTTGCTTTTCGCCCCCGGACAGAGCAAACACGCTTCGCCCCATCAAATCTTCAATATGATAATCGGAAACTGTACGGTCAATCCTTTTCAGGATATCTTCCTGGGGATAGCCTAAATTTTCACAGGCAAAGGCTAATTCACTATCCGTATCCACGTTGAAAAACTGACTTTTGGGATTCTGGAATACAGATCCCACCATAGCAGCCAAGTCATAAAGCGGCGTATCTGATACGCTTTTTCCGTCCAGAAGGACATCACCCTCTAAATTGCCCTCGTAATAATGAGGCACCAGCCCGTTTACCAAACGGGTAATCGTTGTTTTCCCACAGCCGGATTCTCCCGTGAGTAAAACAAATTCCCCTGTGTTTATGGTGAGATTGACATTTCTAATCCCTCCGCCGCTGGATTCTTCACCATAAGAAAAAGAAACATTTTGAAAATCTATCATGGCAAAATCCCTCCTGCGGAAATTATCGGGGAAGCAATCGCCCAAAATACTACAAAGCAGCAGAACAAAATCAGCACCACATCAGCGAAATTGAATTTAAGCTGACAAATATTTGTCCGTTTAACGGGAGCGCCAAGGCCACGGGTAATCGCAGAAGCGGAAAGTTCCTCCCCAATTTTCACGGAACAGGTAATCATTGGAATCAACTTATACTCCAGTATTTTTGAAGATTTTTTCCCACCGAGTTTAATCCCCCGCATTTTCATGGCATCACTGATTGCTTCCGACTCTTGAAAGACAGTTGGAAAAAAGCGGAACATGACAGTTAAGGGGATTGTCACTTCTTTAGGCATGTGGATTCTTTCCATGCCCGAAATCAATTCACTAACCGTTGTTGTTTTGACTGCATACGCAGCGATTGCAACGCTGGGAAGGATACGGCAGAAAAATCCTGTTGTAAACAGCACGAGAAAATTCAATATTCCTGTAAGGTGTGGTAAAACATAAACTTGAACAGCGTAAAAAACAGAGAACACAGCAATATAGCTTACGGCTTTTACAAATTGTTTTGAAGTAAGCAACAACAGTGCCGGAACCGCACAAAGAACAAGGCGGATCAGCCCCATAGCCTCTCCGCCTGTTCCTCCCATGACAAAAATACTTATGATGAAGATGAGCAACAGCTTTGTACGCGGATCAAGCCGCAACCCTTGTTCTGTTTTTTTGCTGAGCAGAATTTCCCGCGCCATTACGCAATACCTGCACGCTGGAAGTGCTTTTTACAAATTGCTTTGCCAAGCAGACCGCCGACAAGTCCGAACACAAAGCAGGCAACCAGCAGAACAGGAGCAATCCACATCGGCATATAGCTATTAAGCGTAGCAGCATATTCCGCACCATAGCCTTCAGTCAGCATAACCATATAGCTTTCGCGGTTCAGGAAAATGGGAGCAAAGTTGCCAAACACCCAAATGCTGAACACGCCGCAGGATAGAACGCTGCTCTTTGCGCTTTTATATCCGCCGTTTTTCAAAATTACATCAGCAATCAGACCGCCAACCAGCCCTGTTACCATCGTAAGATAGCCGTTACCAAAGAACACCATGACCAGGCCGATCAGGAAACCCATGATTGCGGTCATCCCGAATTTTTTAGCCTTTGTAACATACAGCATATAGGGGATGCCACCAATCAAAGGGCACAGCACCGCCATCAGCGGAATAAAAATGGGGATGAAGCCAAGCATCGCCACCAGCATGACAATAACAACATAGATAACCGTGTAAATGCCAATCGTGATTAAGTCCTTTCCCTCAAGTCGGGAAGCACTTTTTTTCTTTGCATCCATAAACAATATCCTCCTATCCTTGTACGGAAAAATAAAATGTGGCGTAGTTAGCATAATCTAACCACACCACATATTGTAACTGTTACCGACAATGAATCCAACCCAAACCCGATTTCATTCTACCCAAAAACGGTATTTTTTTAGGTTTAGCCAATCGTATTTTCATCTTTATAGTTCTTAGGTATTACTCCATATTTCTTTTTGAACGCAGCCGCAAAATTGCTTGGTTTTGAATATCCAACCAGCGTTGCGATCTGGCTTACATTCAAGTCGCTTTCCAAAAGCAGCCCTGCCGCTTTTTCCAGTCTTTGATCTATGATGTATGCGTGAACCGATGTCCCAAATAAAGAATTAAATCCCTTTGTCAGCTTGGAAACACTGATATTGACCTTTTTCGCCAGTTTCTCACAACTCGGTGCAAAAGCAAGCTGGCTGTCGATAATCCGCTTTGCCTCGGTAATTGAGTCCCTGTCACTTTTAGAAATGCTGATATAACTCGATGAAAGAATACTGAGTTCCAATACTTCACTCAAATACACGGACAGCAATTCAAAGACCTTGCTTTCCAGAAATAAATACCCTAAACCGCCCCGGTATTGCGTAAAATCTTTTAACTCCGCAAAAATATGTTCCATATACGGGGTGATACTCACTTTTGAAATGCCAGTCAATAATTTTTTCTCATAAGCATCTATCTCACTATCTTCAAAGTAGTCACTCAAAATTTTATGAAAATAGGGCATGGGAATTTTTATATTTTTGAAAAGAAAGTTTGTCTTTCCGGAATAACACAGATATTCCATCTTACCATGTCCTCGATAAATACAGGATTCGCCTTTCTGTATGCTGACACATTGACGTGCATCTGCAATATTCCACGATACGCCATCATTAAAGCAAAATAAAAGTTGAATATAATCTTCGCAGCTTACACCCTGCACATTCATATCTGAAAAATAATTCATTTTCCAGTCTGATACAACAGCTCCTTGCTTTGTAACAACCTGTGAAATCTGACCTGTTCCCATATCAGCCGGAATATCTATTGTCACTGTCTGCGGAGAGTTGGAGAGCAGATCATGGTACAGCTTTGTCATGTATTGATTTGTCATTGTGCGCCCTCCTTTTGGTTAGTTTTAGCTAATCACAGTCTACACCACTTGCCTTGAAAAGTCAATTTATCTCTGTGGAATATGCAAAGATTAGAGAACAAAACTGGTTATCAGTAATTCACGATACTACCGGCAAGCAATGCAATCTTCCGTAAGATTGCGTATTTTAGAGGATTTCCCGTTGCCGTGAAACCCTCTAAAATGCTTGTTGGTGACATATCCCCAAACCCCTGAGATCGTCACCTGCGGTGACGGCTGCGCGTTCCTTCGGAACGCTGAAAACTGGGAGCAACATAAAACTATTGTCGGGATTTTTGCTTGTCTTTCTGCTGCTCCTGAGACGCAGGAATGTCCAGCAGATAGTCCACATTGGCCTTGATATTGTGAAGCTCCTTCATATCAGACCGGGCCTGCTTATAGGCGGCATAGGCTTTCCGTTTCTGTTCCAGCAGACCGGCGTATTCCTCTCGGAGCGATTTGACGGAGGGCAGTTTTGTGATTCCTATGCTGTCAAAATATTTCTTCGCCGCCTGGTGTAATAGAATATCCGCCTCATGCTCCGCCCGGAACTTTTTACTATAACCAGCCTTGCGGTATTCCACATAGACCGCCCGCGTCTTGGCATAGTTCACGATCTGTTTCTGCAATTCTCCATTGGCGGTCATCTGCGATTCCAGTTCCTTGATCTTTGCCGACAGTGCATTAAAGCTGATGGTAGCCGCAGCAGCTTTTTCCAGCAAATCTTCATAGCTCATATCTCCATGCTCTTTCAGGTAGATCACCGCCTGGGAGAGCTGTTTTAAGTTAAATACCTTCGCCCAGCGTTCATAGCCCGGTCCCTTGCCGGCCCGGACCGCTGCCTCAATATCCACCAGCAGCCCAGCCTTTGGAACGGGCTTTTGCGAAAAAGTACGGCGGGGTTTTGCCGTGCGGGTGCCCTCGATCCGTTCCTGTATCGCCTGCTCGGTATAGTCGCCTTTCAGCGTATTGCACCGGGTATAGTTTTTCTGCCCCGGCCCCCGGAGCCGGAGGTTCTTGCGTTCCCGGTTGACTTCGATTCCGGCAGCCTCCAGCTTCTTCAGGAAGTCCTCAAAGTCTTTCGGCCTTTCTTCCAGGGCCGCGTCGATTGCCCGGCGTAGCTGCTCCTGGAAGGAGGGCTGTTTCGTATTTCCCAGCCATGTGCCATAGTGGTCCCTGCTGGGTTTTGGATTTTCCACGATAGACAGACCGTGCTCCAGACACAGCTTGTCATTCATGCGCCGGATCGCCCAGGTAGAGCCCCAGAAGTTGCGGAATTTCCGGGTGCAGTCAAGGGCGGTGGAATTGATGATGATGTGATTATGAACATGGTGCTTATCCACATGGGTACACACCACAAAGGCATGATTGCCCTTTGTCAGTTTCAGTGCGAGCTCCCGCCCGATCTGGTTCGCTTCTTCCGGCGTGACTTCGCCGGGCTTGAAGGCTTGCCGGAGGTGGTAGGCGATCACATCATCCGCGCCCCGGTCCCGCCCGGTCAGGTTCAAATACTGCCGCTTGGAAAGAAGGAACTCCGCATCCGCGATTCGGGTATCACACTCATAGCCATAAATGAATTTTCCAAAATCCGTTTTCCGCGGATTCTCCACATAGTCAATGATGTCCGCAATGGCCGTAGACACATCCCGCCCTTTTCCCACATGCAGCGGCATTAGTCTTGTGGTTGCTATCAGGATCACCCCCTTGCCAAAATGAAAGAGCTGCCCGGAAGGACAGCCCTTGGTATGTATTCGTTATAGTGCCGGTGTATCTTTTTACTTTGGCATCCGCCCGCCGCATTTCCATAGTGCCATCGGGTGATGTTCAACACGCGAGAGAATATCAGCATCGTCAAACAAAAGGCCCGGCTGATAGTTTCCCTCTGCAAAAGCCTGCCAGAAGGACAGCTCCGTATCTTCCGGTTTTAGAATCGCGGCTAAATAATCCTTTACCTGTTTCTGCGCACAGGCCAGGTCAAAGCGTTCTCCACGGCGCAGCACCGGTGTAAGGTCCGTCCTGATTTTCCGTGCGGATATGCTGCCGATACCATTGAGGTCAAAGTATTCCGGCACGGTTTCCGAAGCAATCGCCGCGTAGAACATGATACACTTTCTGAAAAGCGGTTCCTGCGTCTCGTCAAACAATCCATACTTTTGCATATTGAACATATCATATAAATCCCGCGGGGCCGCCCGGTTTAAGAGGGCGACCGTCTTTGCGGAGAAGATTTCCAGAGGATCAACGTTTAATACTGTAAGCTCCTGATCGTTCCATGGCAAATAAACCGGTCTGCGGGAAACAGGCAGCACATGGCAGCGGAGCATATAGTTGATCTCAATTTTCAGGTTGTCTTTCATTCCTCCGGCATTCACATACTCGTACACGAAGGAATCCAGCGCGTGGTATTGCTTTGATTTCAAACTCAGCGTATAGCCGGAAGCCGCCATGTATTTTTGTATGTGTTCATTGATCTGCTCCCGCTCCGCTAGCATAGCTTCCCTTGATACATCCTTTGAGAAATCCAGGTCTATATCAACCGACAGGCGGGGCAGATCAAAAATCGTCAGATTGATCGCCGTGCCGCCTTTCAGGGCAAGGCTGTCCGCAAGCAACCCATCGCTTTCCATAAAAGAAAGAACATCCGCGAGGCGGCAGACTTTCTCAAAGGTGTCACGGACAAAGCCGAGTTCTTTGGCCTGCCTGCCAAGCGTAATACGGTCAAAGCGCATCATAATCAGTTACCCCCTTATTTATGATCGTTTTCAAATCTTTTGGAGCAAACAGTTTCCATCTGTTATGAAGGACAAAATCGCCCTGCTTTTCAAAGAGATAGGTTTTACTGGCAGAAGACCGTTTTTCACATTCCACAAAAAACGGTTCCGGTAAAGACAGTTCCTCTTTCCATGCTTCAAGAATAAATCCGGCCTTTTGATATAGCTGCGCCCGGCCATACAGTTCCAGCGCGTCAAGCAGTTTGCTGTAATCAAGCGAAGGAATCAGGAGAAGGCAGCGCAACAATTCTTCCAGGCCTCCGATTTTTTCAAAATCCGCTATACTGTCTATCACGGTCCGCTCTAAAGAAGTCACGCGGATGCCGGTGTCTGTTTTTATGATGTCCGTATTTCCCCGGCAGGCCATCGGACAGTAATTTACGCCGTCATAAGAGAACGGGCGGACGCGCTTTTGGGTGGTGAAGTACACATCATAAAAAACCTGGTTCGCATATCCGTAGTATTCAAAGGCGCTGTGGTGGGACACACAGGCATCGTCTGTCACGCGGGAAGCTATCTGGTAGCGGTTCGGGATCGCCTGTCCGGTTTCCATGCTGATGACCGCATATAGATTGCGGCGCACACGCTCGATATATCCTTTTTGCAGATAACTCTTTATCTGCCATACAGCGGAACTTTCTGATCCGGCGAGCTGCACCATATCATCATGTGTAAAACAGCGCAAAGCGGCAAGCTCTTTGTATCGTTCCATTGCACAGCCTCCTTTTTTGTTTTCATTATAACGCAAAGCAAGAGAAAATACAATGGTTTTGAACGGATTTAGAAATAATCGTTTTTTGAACTGCACGAAGCAATAGGGAAAGTATCTGTTTTGTGCGAATTTGAAAATGTATTAACGTTCCGGCTCTTTCCGTTTTGTTGGTGCATGTACGGCTGCCGTCCGCTCTGTACTCTGTTTTATGCCTTCGCGGATCGAGACTTTCTTCCCATGTTCCTTTGTATAATCGAGCCGGGCCTGCGTAAGAAAGAGATCGACAAGTCCGGGGTGGCTACGATCCACCACAAAGTAAACATTCCGATCTTGGCCGAAGCCGTCCGGGTTCTCGTAGACCGGAATGGTTTTCGCCCAGGCTTTGTTATCGCGGGAAATACGCCCATCCCAATCCTTTTGCCGGACCGTGCCCGCAAGCACATAAAACATCCGGTCATAACCGAATTGTTCCAAAACCTGATGTACTGCCTCCGTTCCGAGGCGGTTATCCCGGTAGTGATCGGCAATGGCCTGTTCGATTGCCTCCTTACAGGCGATATTTGCCTTATAGGAAGCACGGTATTGTTCCAGTTCTCCATGCTCACGCACATAGGAAGCCGGATAGATATATAGCTGTGTTGTGTCTTTCATGTGATCCCTCCAAATAGAAAAAGCTGCCTTGTGAGACAGCCCCGAATAGTGAAAAAGAGGGCGGGACACCGAAAATGCCCCGCCCATAAGTTTATCCAAATACAAAATCTTTGAGTGCGTGGTTTGCGCCGCCGATCATCCCGACCAGCCAGGCCGCCGCCATTGGCAGACCGTAGGGGCTTATCAGAAACGCGATCACCAGCCATGCAAGCCCGGCCCACACTCCGGCAGTAAAGAACAGCACCAGCGACGCCAGAAATACAATGCCTGATAAAATCCCCAGCACCGCGCCGGATGCGATCACCAGGAACTTGCACACCAGATAAAGAAGCCCCGTAACCAGGACAAAGGGAAACGCCAACAGTTTGAATATCAGACGCATAGGTCAAGCCTCCTTCCACGGGAAAATATCATGTCCCTCTGCCAAAATTCTACCGTGCCGGTTCCCGGAAAGCAACGGCTATTTTCTCCGTTTACGAAATGTTTGCAAATCCCCGGAGCAGCTTATCCATACCATTCCACAGGTCATCCAGCCGGGTACGCAGATCTTCCACATCCGCAGCATAAACGCTGCCGGTTTCATTGGCACGCCGGGTGTACTGGTTTAAGTTGTTGGAGCAGATACGAAGGAGGCGTATCATTTCCTGAATGTCGCCCATATCCAGGTGAATGATGTAACCGTCCACCGCCATTTTGCGGAGATAAGCGGAAAGGTTGGTGATCCCCAGCTCTGCCATGCGCTCTTTTATCAAAGCAGCCTCCGCCTCGGTCAGAACAAACTCCACACGGACAGACCGCTTATCCCGTCCGCCCTTCATCGGTCCAGCCCGCCTTTATGGGGTGCGCCTCTACCGGGAGCAGCGACGGCGGCCTGGGCCTCTTTGAGCCTGCCGCGCATGGACGCCTTTTTTAATTTTTCCATGTATTCCTGAACATTGCCCGGCTTTGCATGGTAATCCCGTTTCAGCCGTTCCCGGCGCAGGATCACCGCCAGCTCCCGCTCGCTTTCCGGCGCGTACTGCATGGATTTTGGCGTGCCGTGCTCCGGCATAAGCTCATTGATCTGCCGTCTCCGGGACTGATAGGGCAAGGTAAACTGTACGCCGTCCTCGAATGTCACCGTTACCCGGTCAATGGGACAGGACAGTGATTTCACCCGCTCCACATGGGAAGGGTAATCCAGAGGGTAGATGGTGCCGGTCACTTTTCCATCCTGCAAACCATCCAATGTAAGGGCATAAGCTAAAATCGGGTCATTCGTCTGCTCATGGTAGAACATCCACACTTTATTTTCATTGCTTTCCTGTAGATACACCTCCCGCTCGCTCAAACAATAGGTGCCGCAGGGCCGTGACATCCAGAGAAGGCGCCGCTCCTCCGGTTCTCCTGATAAGGCCACCTTTTGGATCAGTTCTTTATCCACGTCAAAATCTTCTTTATAATGCTGTGTATGCAGTTCTACGACCTGCCCCAGAAAGTCCAGTATGTCTACGCCTTCAAATTTGGTCCCCATACTCAAAGCCCCCTTTCCGGGACAGGCGGTGTGATCTGCCTTGCCTCATGCTCCGGGCGCTCGGATTTCAGGCGGTCCAGGACAGAGGGCTTTTCTTCCGGCAAGGTCTCCGGGGCAAGCTCCCGGATTTCCTCGTGGGTCTGGCCGTCCGTCAGGTCCGGCTTCACCGGGGGCTCGTTGTTCAGCCTGCCGTCCAGCATATTATAATTGCCGGTCTGTCCTTCCTCGTAAAGCTCCGCGTTTCGCAGATAGCTTTCAGGCGGCTGGAAGGGCTGCCCGGCGAACAGGATTTCCCGCTGTGCTTCAAACTGCCGGAGAACGCCGTTTTGTAGCCGGGCAAACTCCGCATACTGATCCGATGTAAGCCCACGCTCCAGCATTTCCGCCTGAGAATGGGCCCAGCCCTCACCGTAGAGGAAATAATACATATCCGCCCGGTCTGTGACAAAGCATAGGGAGCCGTCGCCGTTATCGTAATAGGAGGTAAGCCCGTCCTGATAGTGATAGTGTTCCTCGCGGCCCAGATAGACCCGGTTGTCTGCCGCAAGCATGGCGACCATGCCGGCATAATTGCTGTGTACCGCGGAACGGATTTCCACCAAAGGGTCCGGATCTTTGGAAAGCTGCCTGCCGGGAATCTCATTCAGTTTTTCCATCGCCGCGTTTCGGGGCGTCTGTTCCTCATGGGCGCGGGCAGCTCTGTCCGGCTGTGTTCCGTCCTTTCGGACAGCACCCGGTTCCGGTTCCTTTTCCTTTACAAAATAGTGGACGTTGGCAGTCGTGCGGCTGTTACACTCCTTCGCGTAAGCCTCGGCTGTCTCCTGGGAGGCAAATTCAAGGGGCCTGCCGGCCTCCTTGCACCAGCTTTCCGCCCGCCCAAAGATTGAAGCGGCGCTGCGCACCGCCCATACACCGTAAGTCTTTTCTTTTTCCATCGGCACCTCCTGTTATCGTTCCTGCTGCTTTTCCGGTTTTAGCCGGGCAGACGGTTCCGCTGTTTTCGTTTCTTTAAGCTGCTGCCGGAGGGAGGGCCTTTGTTCCGGCTCCGTATCTGTGATATTCACATACTCGCCGATGATACAAAGCGCCTCGCCATAGCTGCCGGAAGCAAATACCCGGTCCTTCATTTCCTTTGCCTGGTCTGTAAGCCCATGCTCCCGCAAAGTGCGCTCAGCGATCCCCACCAGGTTAAAAATATTGCCGTCCTGCCCGATCAGCGCGCAGTCCGGCTTTTCCGGCTCCGGCGCCGGTTCCCCGATAAACCCGCCCAGACGGTTGGGGACAAAATCAGAGAGCCATGTGCCACCGAAAGTCTCATGGGTCTGCAAACGCCACATGGCAAGTTTCCCAATCTCCAGGTCCACACCCTCAAAGGGATAGAGCAGACAGGGAGAATCATTATACTCAAAAGCAAAAATATCCTGGAACTTCGCGCCGTTTTTCAGAATACCGGCCTCGGTGAACATTTCATTGATCCCGTCAAGCCATTCCTGCAGCTCGCCGCCGCAGCCCTGCAAAATCAGGCCGCCTTTTCCCTCCATACGGCGAAGGTCCTCTGTTTCAATATGGTTGATACTCAAAAAATCGCCTCCTATCGTTGTTGTTGGTTTTCTTTCCTGTGCCGGACAGCTTTGCCCTCCGGCGTTTTCCTTAGCTGCTGCCGGAGGGAGGGCTTTTGTTCCTCTTTCTGTAAATCCGTAAGGATCGCAGATAAGGGCTGTTCCCACCGGCTCCCGAAGCCCCGTACCACCGTTCCGGCCAGAGCACCGTTTTCCCTGAACATTTCCAGCGTGTCAAAAGCCCGGTCAAAAAGAGAAATGTTTCCGGAATCTACACATGGGGCAAAGTGGATCACCCCTTTGGGATAGTTCCTGCCGGTCCCGATCCAGCCCCGCACAAAATCGTCAAAATCTTTTGTGATTCCCGCATCTGCCAGCTCCACGGCATGGCTGGCATTTACAAGACTTGTTTCCTGATACTGGCGGCCCAGGACCAGCACGCCGGTCTTTGGATTGAACAGGAAGCGCCGGTTGCCGATCTGCTGCATGTCAATGGCCTGCGTCCTGGTATCGATCCGCATGATCTCCGGCACAATCGGTATTTTTTCTATAAGCATCCCTCCAAACTGTCATAAAAATAGAGCACTAAAATGCGCCCTTTGTCCGCAACTTAGCCCCATTTCAGAGGCCGGGAGTATTCTAATATAGGCGCCCCGTAAACAGGGCCTTAAAACCCTTGAAAACACTGGCCTGATTGGGCTAAGTTGCGGACACATCACCCTCTGTTTTGCCGCCTGCGCCGTTTCCGTTCCCGCTCGGATTTCCGTCTGGCAAAGCTACGGCAAAAATCCGAACAATACGCCTGGCTTGTGACCGGAAGGTAAGCCTTTCCGCAGACCGGGCATATCTTCTGCCTGAGAGAAGTATCTTCACCGGTCAGGGCAGATTCCAGCTTTGGCTCCGTAGGCAGCACCGCCGCCCGGAAATAACGGCAGAACGCGCCGGTCCACCATTTATTCAGCATGTAGCAGGGACAGTCCAGGGGGAGGCAGAGCTTATCCTGGCAGTCATAGTTGGCGCACAAACTCGTCACCAGCCTTCGGATTGCCGCCCGCTCGGATCGTGTCAGTTCTCTTTCCGGTGGGGCGCTCATTTGCGCCCACCTTTCCTCGCCGGAAATTCCAGCTTGAAATTCACATACTTGCCGCCCGTATCATCCAGCACCACAACCGCGTCATAGGTCCGGCCCGTTTTTTCACTGTAAAGCCCGGACATAGAAACGCGGCCCTCTTTCAGAAGGGCCGCCGCAACGGTTTTTGTCAGGGTTTTCTTCTTACCTGTAAAGAATTTGTTATCTTTCCAGAGGGCAAAGGAGCAGTCTCGCTTTTCACAGAAAAATCCCTTTTTGCCCTCATACACAGTGCCGCCGCAGCGGGGACAGGTGCCGACAGCCTCGCGCCGGGTTCCTTTTGCGTAAGGGAACAGGCCGGCAAACCGTTCCTCCGGTGCGGTATGTTCTTTGACAAGCCCCCTGTTCATATCGGCGATCCCTTCCATGAAAGCCTCCGCACTGATCTCGCCGCGCTCCACCTGTTTTAGTCTGGATTCCCATTCCGCGGTAAGCAGCGGGGATTTAATATTATCCGGCAGGACCGTAATCAGGTTGGTTCCCTTTTCCGTGGGAATGAGCTGTTTTTTCTTTCTCTGCACAAAGCCGGTTGTTACCAGCTTTTCCAGTGTAGCCGCACGGGTAGCCGGGGTGCCTAAACCCTTGCGCTCTGCATCCTCCGGTGCGTCTGCCGCGCCTGCCGTTTCCATAGCTGCCAACAGGGAATCCTCCGTATAGTGCTTTGGCGGGGAGGTCTTGCCTTCCCGGACGCCTGCTGCCACCGGTTCAAAGGTCTGGCCCTGGGTAAGCTCCGGCAAGGCCGCGTCTGCGGGGTCCTCCTTTTCCAGTTCCGCCTGTTTCAGCCCCATGCGGTAGAGCCGTTCAATTTCCTTCCAACCTGCCTGCAAGACGGTCTTTCCTTTCGCTGTGAAGGAATGGCCTGCACAATCCAGTACCACCGTGACCGCCTCAAAGCGGTGCGTCTGGCCGGTGGCGCAAAGGAGCCTCATGGCGATCAGCGCCAAAACATCCCGTTCCCCGGAAGGGAGAGCAGACAGGTCCGTCCGGGCGATCTCCACGGTGGGAATAATGGCATGGTGGTCGGTGACTTTACTGCCATCCGTTACCCGGTCAATATCCGGTTCTTCCAGGCATCCTTTCCCGAAAGGCATGTTGTCCCGCAGCCACAGGATCAGGGAGGCGGCGGTTGCCTGCATATCCTCGGTCAAATACTGGCTGTCGGTACGGGGATAGGTCGCCAGCTTTTTCTCATAGAGGGATTGCAGGTAGTCAAGGGTCTGCTGGGCGGTGTAGCCGTAGATACGGTTACATTCCCGCTGCAAGGTCGTCAGATCATAGAGGCGGGGAGGCTGTACGGTCTTTACCTGCTTTTCCACTGAAAGGACAGAAGCCGTCTGCCCGTCACATTCCCTGCGGATTGTCTCTGCTGCCTGTTTTTCCGCCAGCTTATCACCGGAAGCAGTAAGACCGCCGCAAGTGATCTCTGGGACATAGAAGGGCCTGCTGGTAAATGCCTGAATCTCTGCCTCACGCTGCACCAAAAGCGCCAGCGTTGGGGACATGACGCGCCCGACATTCAGGGTGACGCCGTACAAGACAGAAAACAGCCTGGTCGCATTGATCCCAACCAGCCAGTCCGCACCGGCCCGGCAAACCGCGGCCTCATAGAGACGGTCATAATCCTTACCGGGGCGCAGGTGTTCAAAACCGTCCCGGATCGCCGCGTCCTCCATACTGGAAATCCAGAGGCGTTCCATCGGTTTCCTGCACCCGGCATACTCATAGACCAGACGGAAGATCAGCTCACCCTCGCGTCCGGCGTCAGTGGCGCACACCACGGAATCCACCCGTTTGTCCTTCATCAGCCGGCACAGGAGGTCAAGCTGTTTCTTCTTGTCCTTCGGCACCTCATATTTCCATTCGTCCGGCAGGATCGGCAGATCGCCATAGCGCCATCTGGCATACTGTTCCCCGTAGGCTTCAGGCTGTGCCAGCTCCAGAAGGTGGCCGACGCACCAGCTCACCAGGTAGCCGCCGCCTTCCAGATAGCCGTCCTTTTTCTCATCTGCGCCCAATACCGCCGCCAAAGCCATAGCGACAGAGGGCTTTTCTGCAATCACTAATTTCACTTGTCATCCTCCATTTCTTTGAATATAGAAAAGGCAGCCGCATAGCTGCCCTTATAAACTCGGTTCCTGTTTTGCCGCTGTTTTTTCCTTTGGTGCTTTTTCTGCCTGTTCTTTTACCTGCGCCTTATTTTCTGCCAGCCGTTCCAGGAGCCCCTTTTCCTGTTTCCGGCCAAGAGTTTTTGCCGCCCGGTCATAATACTGTACCTTATCGGAAAGAAGGTCAGCCGGAGCCACCTGGGTCGCATTAACTTCCTTAACCATGCTTTCCAGTTCCTTTGCCTGCATATCGCCATTATCCGGTACGATCAGCACCTCATGTATAGACGAGGGGAGAACATAGAAATTCTTTCCAAGCAGCTCACCGATTTTATCCAGAACCCCGTCCCGCGCAAGAATCCCGGAACCGTTTACTTTGCTGGCATTTGTCAGAACATACATTGGCATAGTAGCTGCATCCAACGGTTCTGTGCACTCAAACAGATTTTCAGGTTTTGACGAGAACATGATTTCGTCCATCATATCTTCCATACTGTAAAAACAGACCGGGCTTCTTTCTGTTTCTGCCGCAACTGCATCCTGATGAAGCTGCTCTTTAGTAACACCCCACAATTCCATCATACGATCTGTAACAACAGCAGAGGCAACACCCTCTTTGCTCTCCATGACCTGAATCCGGTAGACCGCAGCCAACTCTCCGCACGGGGTAAACGGTTTATCTTTCAAATACTCCCGGTTTTGTTCAGGATCGCATAGACGGATAGCAAGCATGGGCTTTACTTGTCTGTAATCCATTAAGTCCGATACTTCAAAGGGAACCCTGGTATCTTGTTCCGTCCTGATCTGTACGATTTCCCGTATGATTTCATCCATTGGCCGCCCCTGCGCAAGCTGCTTGGCATAGGGTTCCAAATAGATTGTCGGGACAGTAATTTCTCCGTCGTTTCGGATCATAAGGCCGGTAAGCCTCCGGTCATTTCCTTTTGTCACTTCTTCCAGAGTGATATGAGCCTCCTGATACTCCGGCGGTAAATACTCCCGGATATGGTTTTTGATATATTCCGCAATTTCAGTATTCATCTATTATTCCTCCGTTCCATATTTTCGTAACCTTCATCCGCCATTTTTCCTGCCTGCATCAGACAGAGCAGCACAACGCCGGCTACCGTACCGGCTGTAAATGCGATAAGGTGTGTTATGATACTCCACATAAAAATGCCTCCTTTCGGGCAAAAGAAAACGCCCACTGTCCAAGTGAGCGCTGTGCCAAGTTGTCTTATTCTGTTTTACTTTTTCGGGAAATAGATTTCTCCCACGGGTATTTCCCGCAGTTCTTTTTTCATTTGATGTGCGAAGCGGATCGTCCTTACGGTTCCGCCTTTTTCCCGCCCGTCATACACCGCGATTACCCGGTCAGAGTGTTCCACCATATAGCGGTTGCGGTGGGAATAGACGCTGGGCTGGTATTCCTCCTGTATCACAACCACATCACGGCAAGCCTCCAGCATTTCATAGGTCCGCCTCTTTGCCCTGAGACTGTCCAGCCGTTTCTGATATGGGATTACGGCAATCAATTCCAATGAAGGATCATCTTTCTGCTTTTCCATAACTATTTCCACAAAATACTGATCCACGCCCTCCGCGACCCCACTCATGAAGCAGGTAAAGCCGTCCGCAACCGATTTTTCAATTTCACGCAGCAGGGCAGCCTTTACATAGTTGATCTGATTCTGCGGTAAATCCCTGTGTCCCGTGACACAGCATGTTTTCTTTTTCATCTGGCACCTCCGATAATAGATTAAAACTACCGCCTTGCTATAGTGTAGTAGGTTTATTTTAGCAAGTCAACGCAAATACCCTTTTTCATCTACCGAATATTTACCTCCTGTAAGGTACAATCTATTATGCAGAAGGAGGTGACTATGATGTATGAAGATTTTGTCCCGGAACGGCTGGCAAAGCTAAGGGCGCTAAAGGGAGTATCTGCCCGTGACATGTCTTTGTCGCTGGGTCAGGCGAACAATTACATCAATAACATTGAGAATAAGAAGTCACTTCCCGCCATGCAGTCCTTTTTCTACATCTGCGAATATCTCGGCGTAACACCCCAGGAATTCTTTGATGAAGGAAATGCCTGCCCGCAGACACTACAGGAATTTATGACTGAGGCCAAAAAACTGGACTCAAAATCAATGGAATATATTCTCGGCATTATGAAAGAACTCAATAGCAAACGGTAGAGCGGCCAGCAGTTGGCCGCTTTTCTTAATATTGTATCCGGTAATGTCCTGATAATGTCCCATCCCTATACCGGCGATAATCCCTGTTTTGTCCTAAAATGAGCCGCCTTTTGTCTGGCGGCTCATTTTCCTGCTGCACTCTTTATCATTTCCCTGTACTGCCAAAGGCGCCGGTGCCCCGCTGCTCCCCAAGCTCTGTCACAAAATCCGCGATCACCACCGGCGTAATGACGAGCTGGCCGATCCTTGAACCTTTGGGAATGTGCCGCGTCTGGCTGCTCACATTGCTAAGAATTGCATGGATTTCCCCACGGTAGCCGGAATCTACAGGCGGCAGCTCGCAGACCAGCCCTTTGACAGCCATGCTGCTGCGGGGGAACACATATCCGGCAAACCCATCCGGCACCTCGATCCCAAATCCCAGGGGAATTTTCGTAATCTCGCCGGGCTGTAGGGTGCAGTCATAGGGCATATACACATCCGCGCCGGCATCGTTCCCATGTGGCCGGTAGGGTCTCTGATCCTCCGGCACGCCAAAATCGATCAGCTTAATCTTCATGGGCGCCGCCTTCCATAAGCAGCGGGTAATCCGCCGCCAAAATCCCGCCGGGCGTCATGCTGCCCGCGATCTTTCTTTTGCAGCTCATTTTCCCCTCCAGACATTGATCTCTCTGGCAGAAAGGGCCGGTAAGATCGGGAGCAAAGAGTACCTGGCTCAATGAAAAAAGCTCCTGCCAGATTTTCAGGAGCACGATCCGGGTCTCGTCCGTATTGCGCCGGCATACCCGCTGGCCGATGATATGTTTCCACTGGTAAGGTGTTGCGCTGATAATCAGCACATTCCTAAGGCCCTGGGGCGTGACATAGCCCGCCGCGTCGTGCCCGATCCCTGCCGCGCACAGTTCTTCGTAACAATCCATATCGGATTTACAGCTTTCCAGATACATTTCCTGAATTGCCTTCGGCGCAGTCAAAATCTCATAGGGTACAGCAAAATCCGCCTGTCCCGCATAGTTGCTGTACTGTAAGGACGCACTCATAAACTTTACCTCGTTCTGGTGCCTGGTGATCTGCGCAAGGAAACGCCTGCTTGCGCCTACAATGGCAACGGTGATAACCGCGAATTTCTGGATCGTGGGGTGCGGGAGCTTGCTGATCGCCGTTACGGTATCATTGCTGAACGACTTTTCATAAAGCGCCGTCAGATCCTCCATTGTATTGATCTTATGCCCGCGCTGGGTAAGCCTGGCCGCAAACACCATGTTTTTCTCGGCCTCCGCCACCGCCTGGCAGTTCAAAACCTTTACTTCAATTCTGTTGATTGGTCTGTCCCTCCTTTACAATCGCTTTCAGTAAAAACAGATAGTTAAGACTGTCTGTGATCTTCTCGTCCCATGTGCCGGCGTCAAAGCTCATGCCGTCGGCAAAGCACATGTCATACAGGGAAACGATATGCTTTGCCAGCATCCCGGCAAGGGCACGCTCCGGTGTCGTGTGCTGTAAAGCAGCGGCAGCCTTGAAAGCCCCCAGCCGGTCCGTATCGCCCCCTGTGTATTCCTTTGTTTTCTTTTGCAGGATTTCCCTGCATAGAGCCACCTGACCGTCAAAAACGGCATTGACCTCTTTCTGCGTGATAAGGCATCCCTCCTTTGAAAATGGTTTTGTCCCGAATCCTGTATAGAATCCGTGACAGTTTACGCGCTTGGCAGATAAATCCAGTCGTGCATCAGGCACACGCTCGGCTCGTCCTCCCTGGGGACCAGCCGGTAGGTACATTCCCCGTACACGGTCCGCTTGTCCTCGATCTCCATTTCATAAGCCTTGTAAAAGCGGTATTCGATATTGGAGATAATACATTTAAGCGTCTGCAATGCCTCCCGCTGGGAAGTCACGATCAGGTCACGGTCCACGCTGCGCTGTAGGAACAGTAGCGACTTGTAAAGCTGTACCTCCGTGCGGTAGGGCCGGCAGTCCATCGTCTCCAGCCAGTGGCAGAAAGCTACCGGGCCGCTCAGGGCCAGTTCCCGCTCGGGGTGGTAATACTCGTAGCAGTCCAGGTTGGCCGTGTTCAGCAGGTACAGCATTTCCCTGATCTCATTTTCCGGCATGTCGTAAAACCTAAGAAGGGAGCGGTACAAATGCACATAGCCGGGTATTGAAACAATGGTATTCACCATAGAAAAAATCCTCCTTGTAAATGACTGGTGCGGGAGCACATGCCCCCGCACCGGTTTTCAGTCTGCTTCGTTGTTTACTTCCACCAGCTTTGCCATGACGATGAAGCGGCTCGCGCCTCCGGGCGTGCAGGTGGAAAGGGTCAGCACCTTATCGCTGCTTGTCACCGTGACGTCCGTTTCCACAACAGAACGCTCCGCCATAGCGGTAAGCCAGGTCGTATAAGCGCCGTCATCCTTCCAGCTAAGACGCCAGGGAGAGGTATCGCTGCCGGATTCGGAAGGCTTTGCCACAAACGCCGCGAAAACCTCACAGAGATAACCGCCCTCCGGGGTCACAAGGTACATCTGCTTATGGGTATCAAAGTAGCTCTGTTCGTCATACTCATTCAGGGCGGCGAACATGGAGCCGTCCCGCATGTTATGTCCGTAAATAATGGTGTTCCGGTCAGAAAAATCCGCCTTGTTCTCATAATCCGCGAACAGGCATCCCACCTTATTGTAGGTGCCGTCATACAGGTGGTGCAGGTAATACTCGTTGTCATCCGCCTGCGTTACCGGGTAGTTGATCACCGTATCGGGAAGGGTAAGCCACCCGATGATGTCCGGCCCGCTTTCCCGCAAAGATTCAAAATCCACCATAGGAAGAACCACGGAAGGGGCTGACCCAGCAGGTTCCGTTTCAATGGGTGCGGTCCCGGTCTCCATATCCTCCGGTGTTTCGGTCCGCTCCGGCAGCTCCACCAGTCCTGCGAGGTCATCATAAGCCCCGGCGCTTTCACTGTACTGGCAGAGGTCACGGACCATCAGGAAGCCGCTGCCTAACGCCAGTGCCGCGCAGAGGGAGAGGGCCGCAATGCCCGCAGCCTTTGTCTTAGGGGTCTGTCTGCTGTATTTCCCCTTCTTGAAATAGAGGGCAGCAAACATCCCACCGCCGATCAGAGCCAGCGCCAGAAGGCCGCCGTACAGGAAAATGAAATTGTCATCACCGGTCTGCGGTACTGCCTTATCAGGATTAGACGGTGTGGAAGGCTTGGACGGTGTTTTCGGATTATCAGGAGTTTCCGGTTTTTCTGGTTTCTCATTAAAGAACTGGACCGTTGCGGTCTGGTCCGCCTTGATCTCCACCGTGGCCGCGTCAGGAATGATATAATCCTTGCTTGCACGGTTGGAAAGCTCGGTTACGGTATAAATGCCGACGCGCAGCCCCTTGACCTCGATCACGCCGGATTTCGGTGTGGTGAAGGTCTCACAGTAAGAACCGTCTGCGCTCTTGACCTCAATGGCAAATCCGTCCTTGCGTCCGTCACTGGAATCTTTGGTGATTTTCAGGTTGCCGCGGTATGCCTCATTGGTAAATCCCCGGCCTGCCTCGCCGTTTTCGATCACAACGGTCTGGCCGTCCTCGGTGATCGCAAAGTAATAAGCCTTTTCGTCAGGCTGGTAGCCCTCCGGCGCTTTCTTTTCTTTTACGAAATAGCCCTTAGCCAGAAGATCCTCCGCCATGTGGAATCCGCCGTCTGTCTCTTTCAGGGCGCCGACCAGCGTATCTTCGGCATCCAGCTCCTTGTTGCCGTTGGCGTCCTCATACAGTTCAAACACCGCGCCGGAGAGGAAGCGCAGGAAAGTATTCTCCTTATCGCTCTCCACAGAGGAAGGTTCATCCACCGCCTCGGTCTTATGGAGCTGCACCCGTCCGCGGATCAGGGTATTATCCACGCGGAATTCGATTGTCTGGCCGTCCGCACCGATATAAATGTGGTGTTCCTCCGGGCTCACCGTATAGAGCGCGGGAGCGGAAATTTCCTTTACAATCCAGTGACCGTAAGGGATATTCTCAAAGGCAAAGCTGCCATCCTCACCGGTGGTTACGGTAAGCAGCGCGTTTTCCTCGGTAAATTCTTCGGTGTCAGGCTTAAACAGGCCCATCACCGCGCCGGCCAGCTTCACATCTTCGCCAACCTCCGTGCTCTCGCCATATTTCACACCGTCAATGCGTCCGCGGAGCAGGTCATTGGGAACAGCCTCGCCCTCATTTATCAGGATAGAGACAAGAGCAGCCTCCTGACCCGCATATTCAAAAACTACCGGGTATTTGGTATCGGAAAGCACATAGGCGCTGTTGGTGGTGCGCTCCTGCACATAATAGCTGCCAAACGGAAGGTCGGAATCAAAGCAAGCGTCATAGCCGCCCGCCTCATTTGCGGAAACGGAGACCACTTCCAGAAGCCCGCCTGCCGGGATCACGCTGCCATCCGCCGCCGTCAAGTCAGCGGAAGCATACAGACCAAAGGAAATGTCCTTGTATTCCTCATTCATGCCAAGCCCGAAAAGCTCGTCTGTTTCCAGAGCTTTGAACAGGGCAACATCCACTTTCTGGCGCTCGTCATACAACCCTACTGCGGTCTGCGTGACCTCCACGGTCTCGCCCGCGTAGGTCAGCTCCGCATATTCCGGGACAGCATTTACGACCATGCCAGCCGGCGCCTGCCGTTCTTCCAGACGGTAGCGGCCCAGGTACAGAAGTACGCTTGTGGCGGTTCCATCTTCCCCGGTGGTAAGGGTCTCTACAACTGTGTCCTTTGCTACTCGGAGGGTCCCGTCGCCGGTGTAAATATCCTCGTCAGCGATCACATCATAAACTGCGCCGGGAAGCCCGGCCACTTCATATACCGGCTGATACAGGCCGTCGTTTTCCTGGACGGAAGCGAACACCTCGCCGGTCTTTGTGATGGTGAGCTGGCCCTTCTGGGGCATGTTGTACTGTGTGACGGTCACAACCGCCTCGCTGCCGTCAATGGTGAACGGTACGGGCTCACTGGAAAGGACATAACCGTAAGGAGCCGCCACCTCATAAAGCTCATAATCCCCGGTATGCAGAGGTTCCGGCAGCATGAGCCAGCCTTCGTCCGAAACATAGAAGGTATCAAGGGTCTCCGGGTTTGGGTAGAAGATTTCCTGGGTGACAAATTCCCCGGTGGAAAGGTCCTTGATCTGGAAGCCCGTGCCGGTCATCGGGATAATGCTCCCGGTCTCGGCGTCGCATTTCTCCACCTTGAGCCTTGCGGTAATGGTGCGGTTATTCAGAATATAGCTGTAGGTCTGGCCGTCTGCGGAAATAAAGACGGTAAAATCAGGAATGAACGCCTTGCCTTCCTCACCGGCTGTCTGGTGGACCGTATAATGGCCGTAAGGCAGCATTTTGGAGGAAGTAAAGCCGTCGCTGTCCGTGGTGAGCAGGTCGCGCTCGCTTTCCTTCGCCGCATCATAGCTACCCGCCGCCTTCAAGTAGATTTCAAAGACGGCGCCGGCCTCCGGGTGCTCGATCACACCCTCATTCGGTTCTTCCGTATTTTCATCTTCGGACACATCCGGGTCCGGGTCGTCCGTATGCTTGACAAGCTGGATATTGCCATAGATCACGGTTTCCGTGACCTGGTTCTCCGTAGTGTTCAGCTCCACCTCGTACAGCGCCGGGGAAGCGCCCACCTCATAGACCGTATCATTCAGAAGATAACCGGTGCTGGGCTCGATTTCCCGTACCGTCCAGCTATCGCCGCAGACATAGTAACGGGTCATAAAGCTGCCGTCCGGCCCGGTGGTATAGGTATCTACCAGCTCGCCATTGTTATAAATCCCATAGGTCGCCCCGGCAAGGGTGGCGTCGCCCTGGGCGGTCCCGGTGTCCGCGTCGCTCTTTACCACATGCACGCGGAATTTCTTCAAAATATTGCTGAAATGGACGGAAGCAGTCTGGCCGCTCTCAATAGTGATGTACTGTGCGGAAGGGGTCACATAGCGGTCAACCGGGATTTCCGTCACCAGGTAAGTGCCGGGCAGGAATTTCTTTTCCACCTGGCCGTTATCCCCGGTAGTAACAGTCTCATTGACTTCATTTCCCAAAATATCCGTGCCGGAAATGCGGAAGGAAATGCCGGACACAATGCCGTCCTCACTGGTCTTGACGATCTTCGCGGTGCCGTAGGTCTCCGTTTTGATGTTCATAAAGAAGGAAACCGGGTCGCTGGCGCCGGTCATCATGGTCTGATAACCAGGGCGGCCCCAGATCAGCATGTCGTTGGCAACCGGAATGTCTTTTCTGAACTCAAAGCTCACCGGCTCCATAATCATGTTTTTGCTGGTGAAGGTGTACTGGTTGCCGTTCCTGCTCACGGTCACGCCGCTGCCGGAAAGCATTTGCAGGTCGATATTCAGGTTGTTGGTGTCGGTAACAGTCAGGGTATAGACCTTTCTGCTGGTGTCCCATTTCAGTTCCAGAACAGGGGCATCCCCCTTATTCGCCGCGGTAAAGGAAGGGACGGTGGAGTGGGACGCCACCTGTTCCAGAATCCAGTTGTATGCCTTTTCCGCAGGACGCCCGGCAACCACGCTGTAATACTGGTCCGCCGAAGCGTGGCCGTTGCTGTGCCGGCTGTAGGGGTCGCTGCGAAGCTGCTGCTGGTATTCCCAGAGGATGATCTGCGTCGCCATTTTATAATCGTCCTCATTGATTCCGGAAACAGGAAGGGAGGCGCCGGGTTTCCAGCCATAGATCGCAGTCAGGGTAATGCCGCGCCTGGCAGCGGACGGGAGCATATTCAGGTAATCGCTGTTGGTCCCGTTCTCCGAAGTATAGGTATTTTCGGAAGTGTTGTAGGGAATCCCGCTCTCCACGCAGTAGACCGAATGGGTCACGCCGTCCGAATCTGTCAGCATGTAGTGCCGGTAGGCGCTGCCGCCGGAGCCGGAACGTTTATCCGTGGTTCCGTCTGAATTGTAAGCAAGGAAATTGGTAGGCACCGGGGAATAATAATGCTGCCCGTCAGACCCTACATACTGGTCGCCCAGCCAGGAGCTTGCTTTCTGGCCCACGCCTGCCGCAAACGCCTGGGCGGGAAGCAGGCTAAAGACGCATACCGCGCAGAGTAAAAATGCCACGATCCTGTGCAGACCGCGGCGGTGTGTATTCGTTTTCATATTCACGATAGAAAGACCTCACTTTCATAAAATAGGTAAGGACGGCGCATTACTCGCCGTCCTCATGGGTGCTATCCTCAAAGTCATCCTCGGAGAGATATTCCGGTTCGCCGTAAGCCTCGTCCGGGTCAAAGCCCTCCCCGTAGCCGTCGTCCTCGTCAAATTCGTCCTCGTCCGCCGCCTGCTGTTTCGGGCGCACGATCTTCACATAATAGCCGACGCCTCCGACTGCAAGCAGGGCGACGATGATAAAGATGATCGTGCCGACGCTGCCGGTATCTTTCTTTGGCTGTTCCGATTCAGCCGGTTCCTCCGGCTCTGCCGGCTTTTCCTTTCCGATGCAGCCGTTTAAGTCATTTTTGCAGACCGGGCAGCCGGTATTGACTTTTCCGGCCTCGCATTTCTCCTTACAGGTGCAGACATCCGCAGCGGGGATCACGCTCACGCTGCCATCATTCTTTTCCGCAAGGGCCATCAGGTCCGCCTCGGTGACGCCATTCAGAAAGTAAACGTTGTTGTCGTCACGCTTGCCGTCAATGATAAGGTAGAACACATTCCCGGCCTCGGTGGTAATGGTGTAAAACTGTTTATCCCCATCCTCGCCGGTGGCGCTGTCCAGCACGGTCCCGGTCCCCTCCGGGGTGAAAGCGCCCTCCGGGACGGAGGAAGTGGTGGGCTCCGGTGTGCCGGAATTTCCTGTACTGCCGGAGCTGCCGTCCTGGGAGCTTGTGCCGCCCGAATCCGTTCCCGTATTGGAACTGCTGCTTTGGGTGCCCGTGCTGCCGGAAGAAGCTGCCTGGGTCTGTACCGGTTTTGTTGCCGGGGTGCTGCTCTGGCTCGGCTGCGTGGGGGCAGCCGGCTTTTCCGTGGACACCGGTTCCTTGTAATAGGGGTTGTCAAATTGCACGGCATCAGAACGGTTGCCGGCATAATCCACCGCGTAGACGCTCACTTTTTTATCTGTGCCGGCATAATCCTTCAGCGCGACAGAGGCTTTCCCGTCCACAAGGGAATTTACACGGGTCTTGTCGATATAGACCGCCTCCACGCCGGAATTGTCGTCGCTGCTTACGATCTTTACGGTTTCCCCATCCAGCACCGCCGTAAGCGTGGGCGGCGTGGTGTCCTTGCCCCCGGCGGCAAAAGCCGTCATGGGCAAGGTCATGGCGCCTATGAGAAAGACAAGCGCCACAAGGAGAGAGATTCGTTTAGTCCTCATGCACTTCCTCCTGTTCCTGCGGCGAAGACTCCTGTGCGGACGCCATCTGCCGCGTTTTTAAGAATTCGGCCAGTTCCTGGGGCGTCAGGTGGTAGCTGCGGGCCACCGCCACAAAGTCGGTGTTCTCCAGCTCCGTTTTCTGTTTCTCCAAATCCTGGAGCCTGGCCTGCTGCTCCGCGATCTTCGCCTTGGTCTTTTCAATGTCTTTTGCCAGTTTTTCAATTTTAGGGTTCAAGTTGTTACCTCCATTCTGTTAAGGCAGCCGCGCAAAGGTGTAAAAATGCTGCTGCCAGTAACTTGTATTGATATTTGCGTAAGAGATCGGGTCCCCGCAGTGGATCATCATTCCGTTACCCACATAGATTCCCACATGGCTTGCGCCGCTGGTGTTATAGGTCCCCTGGAAGAAAATCAGGTCGCCGGGTCTTGCGTCCGCACTCGATACAGGCGTACACACGCCTAAAAGCCCGTCCGCGGTAAGCCGCCCGAAGTTCCAGCCGGTATGGTTGACTACCCAGGAAACGAAGCCTGAACAGTCAAAGGAAGTGGAAGGGCTTGCGCCGCCCCACACATACGGATAGCCTAAGTATTTCTCCGCCTCCGCGATCATGGCCGCGAACTGTTCATCCGCAAGGGCCTCCGGCGGAATATCGTAATCAAAGTAGCTGCCGCCTCCGCCTGCGCCAATGGCTGGCAGCCCGGTACTGCCGGTGTCACCGGTATCTGCAAAATACAGCGGATTCAAATACTGCCCGTCCACCAATACCTCCAGGTGCAGGTGCGGCCCGGTGGAATTGCCGGTGCTGCCGACCTTCGCGATTACATCCCCGGCCTTTACTTCCTGGCCCACGGACACAAGAAGCTGTGAACAGTGGCCGTATTTCGTGGTAAGGGTATGCCCCTCGTAAGCCTCGCCTTCAATGGCGACACACAGGCCGTAGCCGCCCGCGTTTCCTGCCAGCGTAACCGTACCGTCATGGCCGGCTAAGATTTCCGTGCCCTGGGCCATGCCGATGTCAACGCCGGTATGGTAGTTCTTTTCCCCGCTGATGGGGTGTACCCGGTAGCCGTAGTAGCTGGTGACATAGGGCAGCCAGTTTATCCCAAAGACATTTTTCACATACTGCCGGTTGCCCTTGGTCTGCAATAGAATCTCACAGATTTCTTTCTGCTCGGTGCTCATGCGCTGCACCACCAGGTTTGCAAGAGGCGTGGCCGTGAGCTTTACATTCAGAATGTGCCACTCATACGGTACTTCTTCCTCGGTTTCCTCGCCGGTCTCCGGGTCAACATGGGTCTCTGTCCGGTAGCGGATTTCCGTTTCCTCCGTAAAGGTAAGGGAATACTGCTCATTAAAAAGCTGCCGCAGGACGCCCTCGATCTGCTCATAGGTGAAATTCTGATAGGCAGAAGTGAGATAGCCCATCAGGATATAGGGGTCATGCTCGATTGCGCCGATGTTATAGCGGTACTCGTCATAACCGGGCCGGTCTGTCTCCACACGGTCTATTTCCATTTGCAGGTCTGTTTCCCACTCGGTATAGATAAGCTCCGCGTTGTTGATGTCCTGGTCCTCCGCCAGATAGGTAGAGGCGGCGATACTTCCCAGGCCCCCGGTCCCGATATTGGAAAACGAGGAAAACAGCGAAGAAATGAGAAATACCACCAAAAGCAGAAGGACGAGAATGCTGCAGATAACCGGGTGACGCTTGACGGTGTTTACCACCGAAGCAGCGATCTTTTCCGTTGTAACGGCTGCGTTCTTTGCCCGCTTTCCGGTTTTCTGTGCCTCCCTTGCGGCTTTGGCATACTGCCGTTTCAGCTTTTGCTTCTGCCACATCCGGGCAAGGAAATTTTTCTTTAGCTCCGGGTGTTCCGAAAGGGTCTGCCGGTAGGCAAGCTTCGCGTTAGCCCTCGCTGATTTCTGCTGTAACTTTGTCACCCGGCGGTATGGCGCTGTTTTATGGCGGTGGTACAGGGTGCGCGCCCAGGCCTCACCCACAAGCTCGGTGCGGTGGGCGGCTTTCACGCCGACATTTTCTTCCTCCGCCTGGTAGATTTTCTTATGGGCGTAGCCGACAGCCGTATTCGCTGCCGCCTTTACCGGGCGCATGGGAAGGGAGCCCTTTACATGCGCCCGCTGGGATTTTACTTCCTGCTCAAATTTCAGCCGTTTTTTTGCTTTGCCGGTCTCCGGGTCGGAAGCCGTCTCCATCCGCAGTTTTTTCCGGGAAGGCAGACGCGCCTCGGCGTCCTCCAGCTTCTTTTCCACACGCTCGGCCCTGCGCCTCGCCTGGGTCAGCTTTTTATCCGCCGCCTCCGGTGGCAGCTCGTCAGCGGTAAATTCCAGCTTGGAAGGCCGTTTCGGTTCTCCCTCGGCTGAACCCGGCTGTTTCTCCTGGGGTTCCTCGGCTTTTGCCGCCTCCTGGAAACGCTGCTGGTACTTGTTGCCATGCTGGTGCATCCGGCGTCTGCCCGATGTTTCCCCGGCATTTGTGCTGCCGGCCTCCGAAGCAGCGGAAGCCTCCGAACTGCCGGAACCGGGCAACTCCTGGCCGCCGCGCCGGGAAAAGTCTGCATCCCGGCGCTGGAGCCTGCCGGAATCACTGTGCCTGGAATCCTGCTGCCTGCTTTCGCGGAAGCTGTCACGCCCGGAAAAATCCGGCCCGTTTTGCTGCGGAACGCTGCGGCTGTCCTGAATGAAGCTGTCAGAATCCCCGGACGACTGCCGGGAAAAAGCCTCCGCATGTGTTCCATAGTCCGCAGATTCATAAGCCGCCATTTCATCCACTGGCTGCCGGGAAGCAGCAGCATACGTATTGGAATCCGTTGCTGGAACTGCGCCGTCCTCCGAAGCCCCTTGATACAGGTTCCACCCTCTATGGCGGTTATCTTCCTGCACAGGAGCGTCACGGGCCCGGCGCAGATCAAAATCCTGCCCGCGCATCTCGCCGGTCCGGACGTCGGTTTCTGTTTTTCCCGCCGGCTGCCGCACCGCGTCTTTGGGCCGTCTGAACTCTTTATCACGGGACATATCCATCACCTCCAGTCTGAATTATCGTTGCTGGTCTG
This sequence comes from Longicatena sp. 210702-DFI.1.196, assembly GCF_020563125.1. Classification (NCBI taxonomy): domain Bacteria; kingdom Bacillati; phylum Bacillota; class Erysipelotrichia; order Erysipelotrichales; family Erysipelotrichaceae; genus Longicatena; species Longicatena sp. 210702-DFI.1.196. The sequence goes on from NZ_JAJCPX010000017.1 coordinate 59,175, forward strand.
CCGGCGCTCATGCGCCTGCCACTTCATCCGGCCTTGTGGTAAGGACCGAATACAGAAGGGTGTCCTTCGGGAAGTGATCGACGAAAGGAATAATCACATTGCCGAAAAACAAAAGACCCTCGCCGGGGCCGGAATGGGTCACATAGGAAAGCTGGTGGGGCGAAATGCCTAACTGCTTCGCCAAAATCTGCCGGTCTCCCTGGGCCTGGTTGAGCATGTAGATAAAATCCGAGTTCTCAAAGATGTTCTCGATCTCCCTGGAAGCCAGCAGGTCCTTCACATTCTGCGTTAAACCGCTGGGAATCCCGCCCCATTTTCTGAACCGTTTCCATATCTCTACACTGAAACTTCCGGTCTGTCCTTTCAGCAGGAGGTGGAATTCGTCGATATAGAACCAGGTCGTCTTATGCTTGGAGCGGTTGGCCGTAACACGGTTCCAGACCGCGTCCTGCATGATAAGAAGGCCGATCTCTTTCAGGGCCTTTCCCAATGACTTCAACTGGAAGCACAGTACCCGGTGGTGATCCATCTGGATATTGGAACGGTGGTTAAACACATTCAAGGAACCATTGACGTAGATTTCCAGCGCCGTGGCGATATTCTGCGCCTCCGGTTCGCTCTGTTTGCGAAGGAGGTCGTACAAATCCCCCAGGATTGGCATGTTTTCCGGGCGCGGGTCCTGCAAATAGTCCCGGTACACAAGCCTTGTGCAGCGGTCAATGATCGTCTTTTCAATAGGGGAAAGCCCCTCCTTGCCGCCGATGATAAGGTCACACAGAGACAGGATAAAATCACTTTTCAGGGTGATCGGGTTTTCATCATCCGAATAGTCCAGGTTTATATCCATCGGATTGATGTAGTTAGTGGAGTTAGGGGAAATGTCAATGACCTGCCCCTGAGCTCCAAACTGCTTTACCAAAGGCCCGTACTCATTTTCCGGGTCTGCTATGATAATGTCGTCCTCCGTCAGAAGGAACACATTGACGATCTCACGCTTGGCAGAGAAAGATTTGCCACTGCCGGGCGTACCCAGGAACAGGCCGTTGGGGTTTTTCAGGTTCTTGCGGTTCGCCATAATCAGGTTGTTGCTAAGGGCATTGAGACCGTAATACAAAGCCTCGCCCTCCTGAAACAGCTCGCAGGTGGTAAACGGCACGAAAATGGCCGTGCTGCTGGTGGTAAGACCCCGCTCGATCTCGATCTGGTTCTGCCCCAGGCATAGAGAGGACATAAGGCCCTGCTCCTGCTGGAAGTCCAGGCGTTTCAGGGCACAGTTGTATTTCTGCGCCACACCGGAAGCGGAAAAAATATCCGTAAACAGCTTTTTGCGCTTCGGGGCGATATTCTCCACCAGAACCGTCACAAGGAACATCCTTTCATTCCGGCTCTGCAAATCCTGCAGGAGATTTTTCGCTTCTTCCCCATAAGTGGCAAGGTCGGTAGGTAATAGCGATAGGTAAGCCTTTGAAGTTATCTCCAGCTTTTCCCCCGCTTCACACC
>NZ_JAJCPX010000157.1:0-213 GCF_020563125.1 Longicatena sp. 210702-DFI.1.196
TTGAAACGCCTAAAACAAAGAGCGGAATAAGGCAAGTGCCATTAAGCAGAGAAACGATACAGGCATTTCAACGGGTTATGAAGAAACGCCCAAAGGCAGAACCATTTGTGATAGACGGACGGGGCAACTTCTTATTTGTCAATCCCAAAGGCAAGCCTAAAGTTGCGATTGATTACAATATGCTTTTTGTCCGTATGGTAAAGAAATACAACA
>NZ_JAJCPX010000158.1:0-211 GCF_020563125.1 Longicatena sp. 210702-DFI.1.196
CAGCAGCGAAGGATTTGGTGGATTACTAGCTAATAGCAATCTATTTCAAAGAATTCAAACTTGGGGGAATGCCTTGTTGAATAGCCGGTCGCAAGACTGTGATTCTTCAAGTGTAACCTCCTCTCAAATCAGCGATATCAAACGTACCATTCCGTGAAACACCGGGGTATCTGTTTGGTGGAACCTGATTAGAGGAAACTCAAAGAGTGCT
>NZ_JAJCPX010000018.1:0-60305 GCF_020563125.1 Longicatena sp. 210702-DFI.1.196
CCTGTGACCTGCCGGTTAACAGCCGGATGCTCTACCAACTGAGCTATTAAGGCACATGGTGACGCGTACGGGATTCGAACCCGTGAGTGCATGCGTGAAAGGCATGTGAGTTAACCGTTTCTCCAACGCGCCACAATCTATTTATCGCACTTCGCAAGTGCCATATTATAATATCATATAGAATATGATAACGCAATACTTTTTTCAACTTTTTTGAAAAATTCTTTTTATAAAATCAAGCAGAAACGGCCATGTCTCAAAGTGCCGATAACCGACATTCATAAAATACGAATATCGAATGAAAAGGAATAGAAGTTTCCCCTTGTTTTAGGTATAATTAAAAAGATGAAAAGGTGATAAAACAATATGAAAAAAATATTATTTTTAACAACAGGAGGAACCATTGCCTCTAGTGAAAGTGAAGAAGGTTTAGTACCTGCTTTAACAAGTGAAGAGTTAATTGGATATTTAGGGCATCATCAGCAATACGCAAAAATTTACTGTGAAGATTTATTGCGCCTAGATTCTAGTAATATGCAACCGGAAGAATGGTTGTTAATAGCGAAACGTATTTACGAAGTTGTACCAGAATATGATGGTATTGTATTGACGCATGGTACAGATACCATGGCATATACGGCAAGCGCTTTATCCTTTATGTTGGAAAATCTCCCCATCCCGGTCATTGTGACAGGTTCACAATTGCCCTTACAACATCCCCTCAGTGATGGTGTTGACAATATTCGCTGTGCGTTTCATGCAGCTATGCAGGATGCTTTAACAGGTGTATATGTTTGTTTTAATCGTCAGCTGATTCTTGGCACCAGAGCGGTTAAAGTAAGAACAATGCATCTAAATGCATTTGAAAGTGTAAATGTTCCGCCAGTTGGTTTAGTTAGCGCTAGAGGCATGACGCTACAACAACCATTACTGATACATCCTCGTGGTAAATTTAGACTCAATGAAACATTATGTGAGCAAGTATTTTTGTTGAAACTAACTCCAGGAATCAATCCTGATATCTTCGATATGTTGTTACAGATGAATTATAAAGGCGTGGTTATTGAGGCTTTTGGTGCAGGTGGGATGCATTTTGAACGCCGCGATCTGATCCAAAAACTAGAAATGATGGTAGAAAAAGGCATTAGCGTAGTTGCATGCAGTCAATGCCTTTATGAAAATAGCGATTTCTCCATCTATCAAACGGGACAGAAAGTATTACAAAAAGGTGTGATACAAGGCTTAGATATGACAAGTGAAGCAGCGCTCACAAAATTAATGTGGGCATTGGGAAAGAGTCAAGATCCAAAAGTGGTGAAAGCTTTATTTGAAACCAATTTGGTAAACGAAATCACGCTATAATCAAAAAAGCGATATAATATGCTAATTTTTCTTATTTTATGATACATGTAAAAAGCATAGTTGAATGAAGGATAGTCATGCTTAAGGCTTTTTAATCATCTAAGATGGAAAAAAGCGTGTTATTTATCGCTTTTTTTATGCTGTACTTGTTTCATATAAGGAAGGGAATACCTTATAGGATACATGATACTTCAGATTTATCGTTTCTTAACCTCACCTTAATGCGCTTTCGCAAATCCTAACAGCACATTGATGACTTTTTCGTTAAGATAAAGGTGTAAAAAGGAAGGCGATCATGATGCTAGAAATTATCGGTAGTGTAATAGGTGTGTGCGTAGCCGCCTCTTTGATTTCTATCATATATAGTATAATGAAATCTGTCATCGATACCAAACCATCGCACATGAAATAAGAGAAATAGGATGAAAATAAAGAGCTTTTTTGTGTATTCACCTACTGCTTATGATTCTACAAAACGATATCCTACACCGACTTCCGTGATGATGTAGCGAGGATGGGCACTGTCCTTTTCGATTTTCCTACGAATATTTGCCATAAAGACTCGCAAGGATTGTGAATCCTCAGTTGTGCTATATCCCCAAATCTTACGAATAATAAAGCTATGTGTTAAAACTTTACCGGCATTTTCAACTAATAATACGAGTAATTTATATTCAATAGGCGTCATATGAATTTCTTTATCCTCAACAAATACTTTATATTTCTCAAAATCGATTTTCAATGTATCCATCGTAAATACTTTTGTCTTGATAACATCACTTGTTTTCTTGCGTAAAGCTACTCGCACACGTGCTAATAACTCATTTATATGAAATGGTTTCGTGATATAATCATCCGCTCCATGATCCAAAGCTTCCACTTTTTCCTGTTCCTGTCCACGTGCAGATACGACTAAAATCGCAACCTCACTCTGTGCGCGTATCTGAGAAAGTACCTCCATTCCATCAATATCAGGAAGTCCTAGGTCCAGTAAGATCAAATCAGGGTTATCTGTCATATATAAGGAAATGCCTTCAATACCTGTTTCAGCGCTGATAACTTTATAATCCTTTGTTTCTAATGAGATACGTAAAAATCGCTGAATACTTTTATCATCTTCTATCAATAATATTTTATCCTTCATGGAAATTCCTCCTTACAAGTAAAAACCCAATATTGCACCATGACCGTCTGCTCTATTATGAGCGTAAATGGTTCCTCCATGTGCTTCGATAATCGCTTTGGAAATGGATAAGCCTAGACCAACACCGCGTTTTGCGTCTGAACGTTCACTTTTCGTTGTCACAAAACTGTCAAAAAGTGTATCGATTATGTTATCAGGAATGCCATTGCCATCATCACTCACTTCAAAACAGGCTTTTCCTTTCTTTTGTGTATAATAAATATCAATATGGGAAGTTGGTTGTGTATGTTTGATTGCATTATCAATAAAATTAACCAGCACTTGTATAATGAGCTGTCCGTCCATATTTACTAATTGTATTGTTTCAGGAAGATGAGCAGAAAGGGTATGACTTCCTTTGCGTGATTCACAGCGTTGTAAAGCTTCGCAAATAATATCATCTACAACTTCATAATGCTTGCTCAATAACAAACGACCATCTTGAATACGCGTCATATTTAACAGGTTTTCTACTAATTGAGTTAGCCACTGAGCATCATTACTGATGCTTTTCATCAGCTTTTTTTTCATTCCAGAGTCAAAAACATCATCATTTTCTAACAATACGGCACTCGAACCAGCGATATTCGTTAGCGGTGTACGCAAATCGTGTGATAATGAACGTAGTAAATTATTGCGTAGTTTCTCTTTTTCAATAGCAATGCGGCTTTGTTCCTGCTGTGCATATAATTGTTCGCGTTCTAAAGCCATAACCATTTGTGCAATCAGCGTATGAATGAATAATTCATTTTCTTTAGTAAGCTCTGGGGTATGAGAAATAGCATATACGCCAAGTATTTCTTCACCATGGCATAGTGGATGATAGCTCCATTGTTCATTGCCATTTATGGCAGTAGCATGTCCGCAAACTTTTTGATGTTTATAGCACCATGCGGCAAGCTCGTCAACAACATGTAATGCCAGAGGCATAGCAGCATCCTGATAACGTTGCAGCTGTTTACTTTTTTCATCATAATAGTATAAGACACTTATGATATTTTGATTTTCATAAAGAGCATGTATAGTATGCATGAAAATAGTTTGGATTCCTGAAAGATTTAAAAAGGATTTGGATATTTCATAAAAGGCCAATGTCTGTTGCTCATTATAGCGAGCAATCGCCGCATGCTTTTGCAATTTTCCCATTAAAATATTCGTGATGATGGAAACAATGAGAAAGATGATGATGGTGATGATATAATTCGGATCATGGATATGCAGGGAATATAACGGCTGGGTAAAGCAATAATTAAAGGTGATGATACTGATGAAGCTAGAAGCGATGCCCCATACCAGCTGTTTCGTTTCGATGACGATAAAAAGGACACCCAGCAAATAAATCATGATGATATTTTCGGTACGGATATGCAGTTCGACAAAGAATAAAGAAACAAGTGTGCATATAAAAATGATTGCTGTGGTGATAAAGAAATGACGCAAAAGCGTTGTAACATTTTTATTTTTCATTTTCATGACCTCATTATAACAGATTTCTAAGCTTTTTTCAGTGTATGAAGATAGTGATACCCATCTTTACGCAGTCGTAAAATGGCCAGGATGACAACATAAATCTCTAATCTTCCCACAAACATTCCAAAGGTTCCAATCCATAAGATGGCATCAGCAGCATGATAATTCATGATGCCGGTGGATAAGCCGACCGTACTAAGGGCACTGGAAAATTCAAACATGGCATCTTGTAAAGAAAATCCAAAAAGGCTCAATAGCAGACTTCCTAAGAGAAAAATAACCAGATACATAAAGATATAAGTTGAACAGGAAAAGATTTCTGCGGATTCTATTTTTTCTTTGCGTTCTACCTTATAGATCTTATGGGTATAAAGCATTTTTTGGGAATGAAACAGCGAACGAAGATGCCACATGACATGTTTTATCATGACATAAACACGATATTGCTTGATACCTCCCGCCGTAGAACCGATACCTCCACCAATCAGCTGTAAGATGATCATAATAAGCATGAAGGAGGCAGGCAATCCCTGAAAGGAAGACATGGTTTGAAAGCCGGTTGTTGTCAAAGCAGAGATGACTTGAAAGGCTGCCAAACGGAAGCTATCTCCAAATCGATATTGTAAGTTATTAACCAAAAGGAAAGCAATAATTGGAATAGCAAAGGCAATGAGAATAAATTGAAAACGAATCTCACAGTAATAGAAAAAATTACGAAATTTTCCGCGTAATAGAAATAAATGGGCAAGAAAATTAATGTTTCCTAAAATCATCAAGACCATCGTAATAATCTCAATCGAAATGCTGTGGTAATGTGCAATGCTATCGGCTTGATTTGAGAAACCGCCAGTAGATAAAGCACCAATGGAATGGATGATGGCATCAAAGATTGGCATGCCACAGATAACGTATAACAGCACACCGGCACTAATATAACAAAAATAGATGATGAGAATGATGCGAGCACTTTTTATGACATTCGGCAATAGACGATCACTATGACCTTCTGCATTGTAAAGGCGCATACCATATGTATCACTTAATACTGAAAGCATGATTACTACCAACCCTACGCCGCCAAAGAAAAGGATGGTACTGCGATGCATGAGAAATAAATGTGAGGTATGCGTTACATCGACAACGCTTAACCCGGTAGTGCTCCAGCCGCTGGTCGTTTCAAAGACCGCTCTGGTAAAATCATAATGACCGCTTAACATGAAAGGAAATGCGGTAATTACAATGGCAAGCAGCCAACAAGAAACAACAATGACAGCATCTTGATTGCGGGCTAATCTACCTTTTTCCTTGCCACGAATCAGTTGATAGAAAAGAAAACCGACCAAGATACTGATCATACCCGGTAACAGAAAATAGATTGCTTCTTTTCCATCTTGTGGATAAAAGAATAACGTCAGCAACGGTAACAGGGTAATGCCCCCAATCAGCATGCATAGCATACCTAAATAGCCTAGAATCAAACGATAGCCTTGGATAGGCTGTGGTTGTATCGTGACAATCTTCATAAAGAAACTCCTTGAGAAAAGATGGATAATACGCTGTCTTGCGTTTGGGAATCGCTTAGGATAAGCAGCTTATCCTGTTCTAATAATTCGGTATCTCCATTGGGCACGATCATCCGCAGTTTACGTAAGATGCAGCAGATGATGGCATTGGCTGGCATATTGTGTAGATCTTTAATCTTATGATGAATAACCTTACAGTCTTTTGTTAGCAACAATTCACTCATGACAATATTTTCATGTGCTAGCGTAAGCGAATTCACAAGATTTTCAATCGTACTCGCTTGTTCGATGATTTTCGATATCGTATAGGTAGCGGATATCGTGGTATTGACACCAAGTGATCGAAATACCTTAACATTCTTTGGATTGGCAACGGTTGCCACAACTTTTTTCACATGGAAACTTTTTTTGGCATATTGACAGATGGTCAAATTGTCTGCATCACTGGGACGAAGCGCAATTAAAATATCAGCATCCTCAATATCTGCTTCCTCTAAGATGTAACGTTTACAAGGATTACCGGTGATGATGGGAATGTTATATTTCTCAGATAAATAAGCACAATAGCTTTCTTCATCATTGATGACGATAACTTCATGTTGCTTTTCTAAAAGTGAACCAATCAGGAAGTCTGCTTTATTGCGACCTCCGGCTACTACGATTTTCATTTATGCATACATCTCCTTTAATTGAATATGACTGATTCTGATAAATTCTTGCATACTTAATTTTGCCGGATAAATTGCCTGAATATTTGTATCCTTTAACAATTCTTCCTTATCCGGATCATTTAAGCGAATATATACCTGTTGGATATGGAAGATCATGTTGGCAATCTGAGCAATCATACAGTTGACATTATCACTATCAGTAGCAACAACGACGATATCTGCGTTAGCTATGCCACAGCTTTGCAGCATGTCAAGATCACTGGCATCGCCGATAACCTGAAAGCCGCTAAACGTTTCTCTTAAACGGCGAAATGCTTTTTCATCTTTATCAATCACGGTTACATCAAAGCCTTCTTGACTTAAGCTGGAAGCCATACAAGAGCCTAAACGGCCACAGCCGGCAATCAGAATGGATGTGTGTCCATGGTGTTTTATAAATTTCATATACAATACCTTCACTTTCTTTGCCATCATCTTAGCAGATGGGATATAAAGATGGCATGAAGTTCTTATAAAGGATGTTAAGAAAACATAAAGATGCTATAAAGCGAAAAGGGCAAAGGAAAAAGCTGCTTTTATAGGAAAGAAACAGCTGTCGAAACTTAGGATGTAAGTGTTTATTGTATATGGGATGATGCATCTTTTATAAAGGCTTCATTTAGTTTTGAAGTACAGATGTTTTAGCTATTTATATCAATTGACAATTTATTTTGACAATGTTAATATAGAGATGGTGATAAGATGAAAGATGAACAGGGATTTTTAGGTTTTCATTGTCCACGATGGCGAGAGCTGCCGGATATGGATTTATATATGGATCAAGTCGTAACCCTTTTAAACTCCTCCTTGCAGCTGTTTACCCAGCCACATCAAGGGAAACCCATTACAAGTACGATGATCAATAACTATGTCAAACATGGCATTGTCAATGCACCAATAAAAAAGCGTTATATGAAACGCCATGTAGCTTATTTATTTGTTGTATGTATCTTAAAGACAGTGTATTCCATGGAGGAAATCAGTAATCTGATCAGTGTACAGGTTGAAAAATATCCACAGGATCAAGCATACGATTATTTTTGCGCTGAATTAGAATGCTGTCTGACCTGTATTTTTTCGCATAAAAAGGTGCGGCATATTCCAAGTGATGATGAAGGAAGTGCTATCGTAGATTTGATTCGCAATACGATACAATCCATAGCGTATACGGCTTATGTCAGAGAAACGCTGCAGGAACGTTTACTAAAAGTGAATGAACATCCTGTCGATGATAAATAAAGTGTGATAACCAGAGCAATCTTTCTGTATAAGAGAGATGATGGGGAAACACTTTTTTTGTGTTTTCCATTGTGAATTCTTCATATACTGTACTAGCAAGAAGGGGGAATTACGATGAGCTATCTATTCCTGATATGTATAGGAGCAATTGTCATTCTATGCGCCTATGTACAGTATCTTTGGGCGAAGCAACGCAAACGTTATTTATTTTTATTGCCATTACTATTCATTCTTTTAACATTTATCTTTGGTTTTATTTCTTTATTATTTGCCTTCGTACTCATCTTTATTGCACAATTGGCAAGTAAGGAGCCTATTCGTCCATCACATAAACACGGTGGTTGTTGAGAGCAAGAATATAATGCTGTGATGCCATCCATACATGGTTTAAATAATCTCTGGTACGAATCGATAAGAAGTCATGGAAAAGCTGCACTTCATAACCGCAGCCTTTTTGTTTTGCGCCTGTTTCAACATGTTGAAACGCCGGAACATCAATGAAAAAACAATGAGCATACGTTTTTTCACATAATGCTGCATCGTTATGCAAATGCCCACTGAAATAACAAATGTTGGGATACTTGTGTAAGATCATTTTTAACTCTTCTTTTTGTTTTTGACTGTCGCTGTTTACGTAAAGGTCTGAAAGAGGATGATGACAAAAGAGTAAAATGGGTTTTGTTGGGTCATCCTGTTTTAGTTTTTGCCTTAACCATGTTAATTGATCTTGAAATAAGATACCATGCTGCTTTGTGGCAAGTTGGGGATTTAAAACATAGATATGAATCCCATTCCAATATTCATCATAATACACATGTTTATGATGGCGTAGAATCATAGAACGATATAAAGGATGAATATGAATACCGCGGTGTTGTATATTGTAAATATCATGATTACCCAAAGCAATCACATATTGAAAAGGAAATTCCTGTAGCTGTGAAAGGACATTTTTCCACTGAAAAGCATAACCGTTATTTGTAAAATCACCGACGATGGCAACATGTTTCACATCACGCTGCCAAATATCTTCCAATGCCGTTTCTAAATGCAGGTTGCGCCATGGTAAAGTGATATGTAAATCTGCCAAAACATCAAACGTCAGTAAACTAGATTCATTTTGTATACGGTTTTGATACAAAACTTGTGCTTGCTTCATAAGGCATCCTCCTTTTTTCCTAGTGTGGTTGTATTCAAGAGGATTATGAATACTTTATGAAGTTAGATGGTGAAATGAACGCTACAAGTAGGAATTAATTTGTGAACTTGTAAGTAAATTGGTAAGATCATAAAACAAAAAAATATTGTATATATATGAGAATACTTTATGCTAAAATAGAAAACGAAAGAGAAAGGTGATCACTTTATGGATTATGCAAAAGAATCTTTACGCCTGCATGCACAATGGCAGGGTAAGCTAGATATTCAGCCGAAAATGCAAATAACAAATCGTGATGATTTGTCACTAGCCTATACGCCCGGTGTTGCAGCACCTTGTTTGGAAATTCAAAAAGATCCACAGAAAAGCTATACCTTAACCGGTAGAGGAAATACAGTAGCAGTTATTACCGATGGAACTGCTGTGCTTGGCTTAGGTGATATTGGTCCGGAAGCCGGTATGCCGGTCATGGAAGGTAAGTGTGTCTTATTTAAAGAATTTGGCGGAGTAAATGCGATACCGTTATGTATCCGCAGTAAAGATACTGAGGAAATTGTAAATACAATTGCTTTATTAGCAGGTAGCTTTGGCGGTATTAACCTAGAAGATATCGCTGCACCGCGTTGTTTTGAAATAGAGAAACGTTTGAAGGAAGTGTGTGATATTCCCGTCTTTCATGATGATCAGCATGGTACAGCCATTGTTGTGGCCAGCGCACTGTTAAATGCGTTAAAGGTTGTAAACAAGCCTATGGGCAGTGTACGTATCGTTATCAATGGTGCCGGTAGTGCCGGTTGTGCCATTGCGAAACTATTGTTAGATATGCACTTTGGTGAAGTGTTATTGGTAGATAAAGCAGGTATTTTAAACATCCATAGCACATTAACCAGCGGCCAGCAGAGAATCTTGGATATCACAAAGTGTGAGCGACAGGGAACACTAGCAGATGCTATGAAAGATGCCGATGTTTTTATTGGGGTAAGTGCGCCACATATCGTTTCCCAGGAAATGGTGCGTTCTATGAAAGCAGGGGCTGTTGTTTTCCCTATGGCGAATCCAGTTCCTGAAATCATGCCTGATGAAGCTTTGGCAGCAGGGGCAGCTGTGGTAGGTACCGGTCGCAGTGATTTTCCAAATCAGATCAACAATGTATTGGCATTCCCAGGAATCTTTAAAGGAGCTTTAGCTGTACAGGCGAGTGATATTAATGAAGAGATGAAGATAGCTGCTGCTTATGGCATAGCCTCCCTGATTCAGGAAGAAGAATTAAATAAGGAGTATATCATTCCTAGTGCCTTGGATAAACGTGTGGCTGATGCTGTAGCCGAAGCAGTAATGCAGGCGGCACGTGAAAGCGGAGTAGCCCGTAAATAAATATAGGTGACACAAATAAGCATAAAATGCTATTTATAGGATATGGATGCTTAAGCACAAGAAAACCGATTTGCCAGACACAGTTTATGTAACTGTAATAAGCAAACCGGTTTTTTGATAATGCAGCGATTTACATGGTATTGCAGTTTCAAATGAGTGCTAAAGTGCTAATAGCTATTGTATATGAGGATAACGCAAATCAGTCATGCCTCGAACATTAGCATTTTTTCTAGAATAGCTATTGCATATGAGGATAACGCAAAGACAATTAGATAAACTGCTACAAATGATGATAAAGGATAAAAGGCCAATGATAAAAACTGTGTTATACTTATAAATAATATGTTTTTTAAGAAGGGAATCGGTGATATAGAAAATGAAACGAAACATCTTAGATGCGCATATGCATCTGCCTTATGATTGTAAGTCTTTTGCGGATAAAAGAAGTACTCTATTAAAAGAAATGCAAACCAATCAGATTACGAAAGGTATCGTTATCAGCGATTCTTCTTTAGAAAGCACGATCGGCTCCTTACAGGAATGTGTAGAATTGTTTGCCCATGATGAACATATTGCGATTGTTGGAGGCATTAGTCCTTTCTTTACCTATGAAAAACAACTAAGACTCTTAGAAAAATATTTACAGGAGAAACGTGTCGTTGGCATAAAATTATTTTGCGGACATGAGCAGTTTTATCTGTATGATGAACGATTATTACCGGTTTATGATTTAGCAAGAACTTATCAAGTACCTATCCTTTATCACAGTGAAGGACATACCTCACCTTACGCCAGCTTAGCCAGTACACAAATGGCAGTAAAACAGCATCCTGACATCACCTTTGTTTGCTGTCATTGCCATTATCCGGATGTAGCGGATTGTTTTGCGGCTTATGAAGATACAACAAATATGATCTTTGATATGTCTAGCTTAGCTGATCAATGGATCTACTTGCCAAGCATGAAGAAAGAAATAGAAAAATTTTTATACAAGCATCCTAATCGTATCATGTTTGGTTCTGATTATGCAGGATGCAATCAATTGGATCATTTACAATTTGCGTTATCTCTTGCCATGGATGAACAAACCAAAAACAAGCTGTTGTATGAAACAGCTTGTAAGGTATATAAAATATAAGAATGTAGGATTGCATGCTAGATGCAAAGTCAGCTACTTTACCATCTTTTTAGCGTCTACGTAACGATCAAACTGCTCTTCATCAAGATAGCCTAAATGCAGGCAGGCTGCTTTTAAGGTCAAATTGTTTTCATAAGCATAACGGGCGGTTTTGGCAGCTTTCTCATAGCCGATATAAGGATTTAAGGCAGTTACGAGCATCAAGGATTGTTGTAGGTACGCTTCCATCTTTTCCTGATTTGGCTGTAAACCTGCTACACAATGAATACGGAAGGAACGTAAAGCATCACACATCAGTGTACAAGATTGCAAGAAATTATAGATGATGACCGGCATAAAAACATTCAACTCGAAATTACCTTGACTTGCCGCAAAGCCAATCGTCGCATCATTGCCCATGACCTGAACAGCACACATGGTCATCGCTTCACATTGGGTAGGATTTACTTTTCCCGGCATAATGCTGGAGCCCGGCTCATTTTCAGGAATGCGGATTTCACCCAAGCCACAGCGCGGTCCACTTGCCAACCAACGGATATCGTTGGCTATTTTCATACAATTAGCAGCCAATGCTTTGATAGCACCATGAGCAAAAACTAAGTCATCTTTTGCCGTTAGGGCATGAAATTTATTGGGATCGGCAATAAACGACATAGCCAGCTGCTGTGAAAGCTGGGCACTGACATCTTCATCGAAATGTTCAGGAGCGTTTAGTCCTGTACCTACCGCTGTACCTCCGATGGCAAGCTTACCTAAGGAGTCAATTGCTTTTTGCAACATATCCACATTGTTTTCCAGCATTCCACGCCATCCACTGATTTCATCACTGAAACGTAAAGGGGTAGCATCCTGCAAATGGGTGCGTCCTATTTTTATAATATCATGATACTCTTTTTCTAGTTGTTTCATACAAAGGATCATTTCGTTGATTTCTGGAAGCACCTCTTTTTGTAATACGGTTACTGCCGCAATATGCATGGCACTGGGGAAGGTGTCATTAGAACTTTGTGATTGATTCACATCATCATTGGGATGCAGTAGTTTTTTACCAGCTAAATGATTCCCACGATTTGCAATTACTTCATTCACATTCATATTGCTCTGGGTGCCGCTGCCGGTTTGCCAAACGGATAAAGGAAAGTGTTCATCCAGTTTACCGGTTAGGATCTCATCACAGACACGTAAGATCATTTCGGCTTTCTCTTCATTTAAAGTGCCATTTTTTAAGTTAACTTTTGCGGCTGCCATTTTTAAATGGGCAAATGCATAAATTACGGCAAATGGCATTTTTTCATCGCTGATCTTGAAATTCTGATAACTGCGCTGGGTCTGCGCACCCCAATAGCGATCAGTAGGTACCTCTATTTCACCCATGGAGTCATGTTCTACTCGTGTATTCATAAGGATCTTCCTTTCTTTTTGCGTTCTCATTTTAACAGATGTCAGATAAAAAGAAAAGATACCACATACGGTATCTACACTAATGAGAAGGAAAAGAAATAAACTAACACGCTGCATAAGACAACAACAATGCCACCGATGCTGCAGCCCACAATACCGGTAACTAAACCGGCAACGGCTCTGCCGCTATGTAAGGAGCGATTGCTTAATACAATGGCGATAATACCACAAATGACGGCGATGACCCCTGTTAAGATCCCTGCTACCATCCAAAAAAATGGAAGGATCATTGCTATGACACTGATGGAGGTTGCTACAATACCCACACTCATTGATGCGATGGCTTTTCCTTTTGGTTGCATAGATAAAACCTCCTTTTATACGGTATATTTTAAGATTGACAGGAAGATAAGTCAAGATTTACTTTCAACTAACGATTTTGTAAGACTATTGTAAGCATATTCGATGGTCTTTTTATCGTTCCTTCTTTATACTGATAGCAAGAAAGGAACGTGATAATATGAAAAAACTAAGTGCTGTATTAGGGGTGGGGATTGTTACGTGGCTATTATTTCACAAACACCAAAAAAGACTTTAAGCCTATACAATTATGAAAAAAGCCGTAATCGGCTTTTTATCATTTACTCAGCAATTTGGTAATCATCATCTAATACTTTGATCTGGCTGTCACCAACAATAAAGTAATGTGGATAATGATACAATAAATTCTTATTTACAAAAGAGATACTGCCTAGCAATACATCTACTTCTTCAATAGAAGTGCGGCGCATTAAATCAGTGATATAGTTAAAGTCTGTCTTCATCGTTTTATAATGTTCATCCGCAAAGCTATAAATATCTTTCTCAGGAATGAAGTGGGTAGCACGGCTTAATGGTTTTACGATATTGCGTGCATACGCTGGAGCACTTATTTCATAACCATTCATGCTTAATGGTGTTCCATATTCTACAATAGCCTTAATGATACGCGCATTATCCACAACTTTACCAAAAGAATCATCTTTTACATTAATGACAAATTTACGTCCTTCCGCAAATTGACGGATATGATATTCGTTTTGGAAAAACAGATACATGTGATGATTTAAAACGGTTGCCATCTCTTCCTTTACAGGTTCATAACCTACCCATCCGCCAAAATCATTCACATCAGCGATCTCAATTCCATACATAACTTGTTTCATAAGAGTTCCTCCTGTTTTATTCTCTATACCATTATACCTCTTTTATGTTCTTTTTTTCACTAATTCATAAATTTTTTCAAACTATCAATATCAATTGTAAAAAATATCAGAAATTATAGTATAATAATAAAAAGGGATATACCGTAAGTGGTGTACTTAAGGGGTAATGATATGGAAAAGAAACAACGCTATTGTCCAAGCTGCGGAGCAAAGACAAATGATGCGGTTTGTGAGATCTGCGGCAGACACACAAAGCCAATCAGTGAACGTTATCATGAAAAGAATCTTTATATCGTAGAGGATGATATAGCATCAAATGAAGAACGTCAATATAGAAATGAGCAGAAGGAAAAAGAAAAAAAGACAATTGAAAATGCGGCTTCCTATGAGCGGCAAGCACAGCATCCAAACTATGAGTATAAAGAATTTAAACATCCAGAATTTGAAAAGCCGAAATTTGAACACCCCAGAATGAAGTTTGAAAGGGGAAAACGGCAGCGCCAAGCTCATATTTATAAAGAAGATAAGCGCCAAGGGCCATCAACTATATTGAAAAATGCTATGGGGATCATCATTTTCGTCCTATTGCTTATTGCTTTCATTGCTTATAACGTCTTTGCATCATCGTCGCATGAGTTTGAAGATTATAATAATGACAGTGCCTATACAGAATTAAGCAATGATGCATTGGTGAACGATCATCCGGTTACGAAAATTGATTGTAGCGTTGAAAAAGGTAAGGTCATCCTTACGAATCCAAGCGATTATGTCATCAACGGTTTTTTGAATGATAAGGCGATAACTCATGTGATTGTGTTTCCGCAACAACAATTGCGCATGGAACTGCAGGATGTAGCGGGGGCATGTCCTTTTGATGGAACAGAGGAAAGCAGTCTGCTAATTGATAAACCGGAAATATCCTATCGTTACGAAACACGAATTACGAAAGATAATGTTCGTACGAGTAAACTGTATGTGCATGATGCTTTAAGTGATGAGGAACTAGAAAGTATTTGCCATTATTTATTGAGTTATGGTATATATCAACAGTTATCTGATGAAGAAAGAATTTCGTTTTATGTTGAAAAAGAGCCTAAAAAGCTGTTAAAGAATGTCAAAATGAATTATTCCGATGAAACATTCACGTATGTGAGTGAGGATAACGGGACCATCACAGTTTCATCATAATCGTAAATATCGAGGGAAAGGACTTCCTAAATCATAAAGTTAGTGGTAATATAATATAGAAAAAAAGGAGTATATGTTATGAAAAATGCAATTCGTTTGAGTGAAGAAATCTCTAAAAATGTGACGACTCGAAAATTTGTGACGACGAAGATTGAATATTTCTGTGAATCAGAAGATGATACGAAAACATTGACGGATAATATTACGCGTGTTCTTACCAAAAATTTAGGAGATACCAATCTGGCTAAAATCACTTATGAATATTATCCAAGTGAGAAGAAAGTCGAAGTTGAAATTATTGAACATATGTAAAAAAATGGAGTGTATTTTTTAAGAAATACATTCCATCTTTTATTTTGTGTTTTTAGCGTGCTAGGGCTTCTTCAATTTCAACGACATACATCGTATGGTAGTCTTTTAATGGATAGTTTTTCTCAATTAAGGAGCTATCCAAGAAGCACGCTTCGCTTAATTCTTGTGCATACAGCTTACGGCATACCAGTACCGTATTCGCTTCTTCAAAGTAAGGAACATCATGGTGATGAGCAATATGGAAACCGGCTTTTGTGATCTTATCTTCATCTTTTCCCGAAACAGTACCGCAATAACTTAATTGCTTGCGATACTCTTCATCATAAAAGGATAATGTCAATCGCTCACTTCCATCGATAAATTCCTTCGTATAGCGGGGCGGACGGATAAAGATATAAGCGACTTTTTTGTTCCATAAAATTCCCATACCACCCCAGGAAGCGGTCATGGTGTTGACACGTCCATCCTTTTCTGCTGTTACCAGCATCCACTCTTTGCCAATCATGGTAAAGACATCTCCATGCAGTTTTTCTGGCTCTATGATTTGTAAAGCGTTCATAATAAACACTCCTTTCTGTTATGATGCTATTATAGTTTATGCAGAAAGCATTTGGCAAGTAGCATGAAAATATGAATTTATTGTGTATTTTTAAAACTTAAGATAAGATATAGAAAAGTGGAGGTAGTTACTCATGAAAATTACGTATTTACATCACAGTGCCTTTCTTATTGAATTAAAACATCATCTGCTATTGTTTGATTGGGTCAATACGCCACTTTGTGAACTACCGAAAGATAAGCCACTATATGTCTTTGTCTCTCATCATCATGAAGATCATTTCCATGAAGCGATTTTCACATTAGCCAAAATTCATCCAGATGTACATTATCTGATCAGTGATGATGTTCCTTGTAAGGATCGTAAGGACGTTTTGGTATGCGCTTGTGACCAGATATATGAAGTGGATGATTTGCAAGTAAAAACGATTGCATCCACAGATGAAGGGGTTGCTTTCCTTGTGATGTGTGAACAAAATATCATCTATCATGCAGGAGATTTAAATTGGTGGGATTGGGGCGAGGAAGACAGTGAAGAAGAGGCTCAACAAATGGAAACAGCATATCGTAAAGCAATGAAAAAACTTAGTCGTTACCAGATGGATGTGGCATTTTTACCAGTTGATCCACGTCTTATTAAAGGGTTTTATAAAGGTGTCAGCTGTTTTATGCAGTATAGTGATGCAAAGCATATCATCCCGATGCATATGTGGGATCAATATGATATAGTAGAGAAATTATGTAAAAGAGATGAAGTAAAAGCATATGCAAAGCGTATCCAAAAGATTAGAAAAGATATGGAAACGTTTACAATATAACGGAATCCGGTAGCCATTTTTATGAAAATATGATATATTTGAAAGTACGAAGAGGAAAGATAAAGGGTGATAAAGATGATGGATGAAAAGCAAATAGTAAAACATGCGCTAGATGATTATCAGAGAATTACCGGACTGCGCTCTTATATCGTTGAGGATAATACGGTGATTCAGAGTGCATCAGAGAAAAATTATTTTTGTAAATGTCTTAAGATTTCAAGCAAGGCATTGGAAAAGTGTGAAGAATGTACAAAGGAAACGTATGAAAATGCACGCCAGATTGATAAGGAATGTATTTATTCTTGTCATGCTGGTTTGATTAAATGGGCGGTTCCTGTTAATTATAAGGAGTATCATTGTGTGATTGTATCGGAAGGCATCTTAGCACAAAAACAAAAAGAAGAGGCGGATCGCTGGGCAAATTATCTCAGCAGTGAATATAAACTTGATGAAGGTATGTTGTTGCATAATTTTAAGGTTATTAAAACAATGGATGAGTCAGAAATGAATGCCTCTATTCAATTATTAAAGGATCTTTTGAACTATCATTTCACATTTGCAAAAGGAATGTAAGATAAATAAGTATATAACCGTAACAGTATAGAAAATGCCGTATCATTTCTATTGATGTTACGGTTTTTACTTGGAAACAGATATGAAAAATCATAACATACACATATTTGGTAAGAAAAAGGAAGGTTTTGGGCGTTTTAATGTTATCTTTAGCTTACTTACGCTATACTATATGTAATAAAGTGAGGTGTTATGATGGAAATTACAAATCCATATCTGTTAGCGGCACTGGGAACTGGTTTTACCTTTCTTATGACAACTTTGGGTGCGGCAATGGTTTTTTTCTTTCGTAAAGATATAAAAGCAAATGTACAATCAATTTTTCTTGGGTTTGCGGCAGGTGTCATGATAGCCGCAAGTGTTTGGAGCTTATTAATCCCTGCCATGGAACAAGCAGAAGAATTAGGGATGATTCCTTGGCTTCCAGCAGCTGGAGGTTTTATCCTAGGTGGTATTTTTCTGTTTGGCTTAGATCATGCTTTACCTCATCTACATCCAGGCAGTGAGAAACCGGAAGGTCCAACATCTTCACTAAAGCGAACAACCTTGCTGGTATTTGCCGTAACATTGCACAATATACCAGAGGGCATGGCAGTAGGACTAGCATTTGCCATGTCTTTACAAACTGGGGCATCGGTAACATTAGCGGCAGCCATTTCCTTAGCTCTTGGCATAGGTTTGCAAAACTTTCCGGAAGGTGCGGCTATTTCG
Source organism: Longicatena sp. 210702-DFI.1.196 (assembly GCF_020563125.1). NCBI lineage: Bacteria > Bacillati > Bacillota > Erysipelotrichia > Erysipelotrichales > Erysipelotrichaceae > Longicatena > Longicatena sp. 210702-DFI.1.196. The sequence goes on from NZ_JAJCPX010000018.1 coordinate 17,925, forward strand.
CTTCCCTTAAAGAAAGAAGGATGTTCAAATGGCAAAGCATTCCTATATGGTTCCTTAAGCGGTATCGTAGAGCCCATAGCAGGAATTGCGACCGTCGCCATTGTGCAGGGTGCGACATTGGTCATGCCATGGCTGTTATCATTTGCGGCAGGTGCCATGTTGTATGTTGTGGTAGAGGAACTAATACCACAGGCGCATTTAGGAGAACATACCCATGCGGGAACAGCTGGCGTGATGTTTGGTTTCCTTCTGATGATGGTCATGGATGTAGCTTTAGGTTAGAAATAAATAGGGTGAAAAAAGTACAGAATGAAAAAATCTGTACTTTTTTCATTTCTCAGCCAAAAATAGATAAATTTGTGTTAAAATAAGAATAATGATAACACTTACATATGCGAAGGGAGAAGAGCTATGATAAAGAAACTGCAGGATCTGCAACAACATATCCAACAGGAAAAACGTAAATATAACCATTTAAGCGCAACCAGAATGTATGAGCTGATTCAAGCTTATGTAAAAGCGCAGATGCAATCGGCACCAATACACCAAAGTGAGCGTAAGCTCTACTATATTTCAGCAGAATTTCTGTTAGGAAAGATGCTTACAAGCAATTTAGTTAATTTAGGTTTATTAGATGAAATGCAAGAATTGGTGCAGAAAGAAGGATTTGCATGGTCGCAGATTCAAGATGAGGAAATGGAACCATCCTTAGGGAACGGAGGTTTAGGCCGATTGGCTGCTTGTTTCCTTGACTCAATTGCATCCTTACAGCGCAATGGAGACGGTATCGGCTTATATTATCATTTTGGATTATTTGAACAGAAATTTGAAAACAATAAACAAGTAGAATTACCAAATCGCTGGATCGGTAAAACTTCCTGGTTTACGAAAAAAGAAGTCAATTATCGCGTTCCCTATAAAAACGGCTGGCTGAAACCAATCTTATATGATATGGAAGTCATCGGTGAGCATGGCACTCGCAACACCTTGCATCTATTTGATGTAGAAAGTGTTGATGAATCAATTGTTCACGATGGTATCCAATTTGATAAAACAGCCATTGAAAAAAATCTAACGTTATTCTTATATCCGGATGACAGTGATGAAGCAGGCCGAAAGTTACGGATTTATCAACAATACTTTATGGTATCCTGTGCTGCCCAGATGATTTTAGAAGAAGCTTTACAACACCAATGGGATCTGCGCCATCTGCATGAACATGTCATCATTCAAATCAATGATACCCATCCGACAATGGTAATCTTAGAACTTATTCGTCTTTTGCAAAAGAGAGGTCTATTGCTTGCTGAAGCTATTGAAGTCGTCTCCGGTATGTGTGCATATACAAATCATACGATCTTAGCCGAAGCATTAGAAACCTGGCCTTATGCTTACTTGCAAGACGTTGTACCACAATTAATGAATATTATAGAAACACTGGATGTGATGATGAAAGAACGCAGTAAAAAAGCAAGTACTGCTATTATAGATGCAAACCGCAATGTGCATATGGCCAATATTGACATTCATATCGGTAAAAGTGTCAATGGTGTTGCGGCCATTCATACTGATATATTAAAACAAAGCGAATTGAAAGATTTCTATGCCTTATATCCTACGAAATTTAACAATAAGACGAATGGTATTACCTTTCGACGCTGGTTAAGTGGATGTAATACGCAACTACATCATTATTTATGTGATTTGTTGAAAAAAGATCCATCTTCCCATCCTGAAATATTAAAAGAATTGGTAAAGTATGCGCATGATGAAACCGTAATTGCAGATATTATGGCAATTAAACAGGAAAAGAAAATGGAATGGATTGCGCATATGAAAAAGAAACAGCAAATAACCTTAAACCCTTATGCTGTTTTTGATACACAGGTCAAACGTTTGCATGAATATAAGCGCCAGCAAATGAATGCGTTATATATTATTCATAAGCTTTTGCAAATTCGTGACAACGAACTGCCGCCACGTCCGATCAACATAATTTTCGGAGCGAAAGCAGCTTGCGCCTATACAATTGCCAAGGACATCATACATGCTTTATTATGTTTGCAAGAACTTATCGCAAAGGATGAAAAGGTATCTCCATATCTGCAATTGTGTTTTATTGAAAACTATAATGTCAGTGAAGCTGAATTTATCATCCCAGCCAGTGATATTTCTGAACAGATTTCACTTGCATCGAAAGAAGCCAGTGGTACCGGTAATATGAAATTCATGTTAAATGGCGCTGTGACATTGGGCACAAATGATGGTGCGAATGTGGAAATAGCGGACTTGGTAGGTCAAGAGAATATCTATACCTTTGGCAAAGATAGCGATACTGTAATCGCTCATTATGCAAACCAAGATTATGTGGCAAAGGATATTTATGAAGGAAGTGAACATGTAAAAACGTTGGTTGACTTCCTTATCAGTGATGAAATGCTACGTGTTGGAGATCCGGTCAGTCTAACACGGTTGCATCATGAATTAATTCATAAGGACTGGTTCATGACATTGTTAGATGTAGAAGAGTATATAGTATGTAAAGAAAAGATGTTGCAAGATTATGAAAAGCAAACGGACTGGGGCAGAAAAATGCTGATGAATATCGCTATGAGCGGTTTCTTCTCTAGTGATCGAACGATTCAAGAGTATGACAGGGATATCTGGAAATTGTCTTAGAGGAGGGGTCACATGGAACGGACTACAGGAATCTTACTACCGATTTTTTCACTGCCGTCAAATCAGGGTATCGGTGATTTTGGCAAGCATACGTATCGCTTGATTGATGCAATCGCAAAGCAGCATATTCATATTTGGCAGATATTGCCATTGAATCCTGTCGGATATGGGAATTCACCATATCAGCCGTATTCTTCCTTTGCCGGAGATGAGCTATACATCAGTATAGATACATTAGCTGATTATGGGCTTTTAAAACAAAGCTCTATTCGTAACTATAATAAATTTAGTGAACGTGTAGATTATGAAGGCGTGCGCAAATTCAAAGAGCCTTATTTAAGAAAGGCATTTAAAACGTTTCAAAAAAATTTTCATGAGTTTGAACAGGAGTATCAACTGTTTACGTCACAATCAGAATGGCTGTATCCATATGCGGTCTTTATTACCTTAAAGAAACAAAATGATGATAAGCCTTGGCAACAATGGCCTAAGGAGCAACGGGAGTGGATCATTGATCGCCACTACTCTTTACAAAGCCTTGAAAATGAAATCCGTTATGAGGAGTTTCTACAATTTATCTTTTATAAACAATGGGCAGGCATAAAAGAATATGCGAATGCCAAAGGTGTTAAGATTATGGGTGATATGCCATTCTATGTCGGTTTAGACAGTGCCGATGTGTGGCAACGTCAAGAAGAATTCTTATTGGATGCAGATGGTTATCCAACTTTTATCGCCGGAGTACCACCTGACTATTTCAGTGAGGATGGTCAACGTTGGGGAAATCCAATTTATCATTGGAAACAGATGAAAAAGCAGCATTATGATTTCTGGATGAAGCGTTTAGCATGGAGTGCTGCCAACTTTGATATCACCCGTATCGATCATTTTCGGGCATTTGATACGTATTGGAAGATTCCGGTGGAATGTCCTACGGCACAGGTTGGAGAATGGATAAGCGGACCGGCTTATGACTTCTTTGATGAAGTATATCGTCAGATGCCTGATATTCAAATCGTCGCTGAAGATTTGGGTGATTTGCGCAAGCAGGTGCATAAGCTGCGAGATCATTATCACTTATTAGGAATGAATGTTGCTGAATTTGAATTGGTTCCAAAGCAATTAAAGAAAAAACGCAGAGAGCATGTGATTTTATATACCGGCACTCATGATAATGATACGCTGGAAGGTTTTTATCAAGATTTACCGCAAAACCGTAAAATTGCACTGCGTAGATATTTTCACAACTGTGGCTATGAAAACCGTAATTTCCACGAACTGGTTATTCGCTATTGCCTAAACAGTGCGGCAGAAGTTGTCATCTTACCAGTACAGGATATTCTGGGATTGAAAAAAGAAGGCAGGATCAATACACCGGGGACAATAGGTTCACCTAATTGGGAATGGAAACTGAAGAACTTAAAAACCTTTTATGAATTGTTACCAAAGCTTGGTGATTGGATCAGGGAAACCGGCAGAGATCATTAAGTAATGATGCTAAATCATCATTTCATGAGGAACGGAAAAATTTCTTATTCAGAATCGTCATATATAAAAAGGCAAATTAGTTTGCCTTTTTATATTCCTTCCCATGCTATAATTCTAAGTTTTGTGACACAAAGCAAAAAGCTGATATAGTAATTTATTTATAGTGAAAATCAAAAACTGCACATATCGTCATGTGCAGTTTTTATATAGCGATTAATTAAAGTTGGAAAATGGATCCATCCCATTTTGTTGATCGGATTGTTGCGATTTTTCATTATTGGAAGTGGTTGTTGATGCGTCAGCTTCACCAAGTGTCACCTTGATGGTCTTCGTTTCATTATTTCTAAGTATATTCATTGTCATGGTTTCTCCGGCTTTATGACTATTTACGGCAGTTTTTACATCCGCAATATCGCTAACCTTCTTACCGTCTACCTTTAAAATCTGATCACCGACTTCTAAACCTGCTTTGTCTGCGGCTTTACCACTTTCCACTTTAGCGATGTAAACAGCAGACATGCTTTCACCATAAGGATTTGTTGCGGTTGAAAGGGTAACTCCTAAAGAAGCACGGCCTTTTACATACCCATTTTCAATCAGATTTTCAATGACATCTTTCGCTCGGTCAATCGGAATAGCAAAACCAAGACCCTCAATATTGTTGCCACTGGATTTGGCATTAACAATACCTATCAGTTCACCTCGATCATTAAACAAACCACCGCCGGAATTACCTGGATTGATAGCAGCATTCGTTTGTAATAAATGCATTTTCTGATTATCAACGGTAATTTCACGATCTAAAGCAGAGATGATACCAGAAGTTACGGTTCCACCTAATTCACCTAATGGATTTCCGATAGCAACCGCCGTATCACCAACTTCCAACTTGCTGGATTTTCCCATTACAGCAGGAGAAAGATTGCTGGCTTCGATTTTAATGACAGCTAAATCGGTGGATGCATCGGTCCCAATCAATTTAGCATTATAAGATTTTCCATCTTTTGTTGTCACAGTGACTTTATCAGCACCATCAATGACATGGTTGTTCGTGACAATATAGCCATCTTTGGTTAAGATAACACCACTACCGGCTCCAGATGATACTGCTTGAGGAAAGAAACTATTCGTGGACACCGATTCGGTTTTAATTTCAACGACGCTGTTTGCGGCAGCTTCGGTGATTTGTTTAATGCTCATCGTGTCACCATTGGCTGCTGTTGTTGTAGTTTTTGTGGTGTTGGCAGATTGATACATGATGACACCGCCATTACCATTGATATGATTGGCAGCTAAAGTACCGCCAAATCCACCGGCTAAAGCCAACAGGAAACAACCTGACATCATAACACCGCTTTTATGCTTTTTTATGAAAGGCACTTTTGGCTGCTTTCCATTGTCAGTCAGTGCTTCTTCAGTCGAAGTGGTTTCTTCTTGTTTTACATCTTCTTCTAACGTCGTTTCTTCTTTTACTGGCTCTTTTTGAGTACTTGTTTCTTCCTCAGTGTCAGTGACTGTTTCATTTACTACAGTCTCATCATACTTGTTTTCATCTTTGTTATTCATGTTTTCGACATTACTGTTTTCATTTTCGTTCATATACTGCTCCTCCTTTAAGTATGTTTTCTTTACGCCTTTTAGTATACAGATAGATTATCTCAAAAAAATTTTATAAATATGTGAAAATCAGATGAATTTTTTTCAAAGTTGGATGGAAATATGTGAAAAACGGGATAAAATCACGAAAAAAATGCCAAAAAGTAAAGGATTCCCCTTTTCTTACTTAAATACGACATTTAACTATGCTATAATAACAATGGAATGTGTATCATACATATTCGTTCGTAAACGTCGGTATACTTTCGTATTTATATATAAAAAGAAAATGTGGGAGGGAATTACACATGGCAAACACCAGTAAAAAGAAAATGACAGCAACAGCAAAGAAAAGTGCTGCAGCAAAAGCTGAAACTGTTAAAAAAGAAACAAAGAGCGAAGAAGTTAAAAGTATTGCCGTAAAACCAGAGGCTAAAAAACTTACGACTGCAAAAGAACCTAAAAAGATCACAGCTGCAAAAGAACCAGAAAAAATTACGGTAGCAAAGGAACCAGAAAAACTAACTGTGAAAGAAGAACCTAAGAAAACCGTAAAAAAGGAAACCAAAGCAGAAACAAAGAGTACAAAAGCTGAAACAAAGAGTGCAAAAACGGTGAAAAAGGAAGAAACCAAAACGGTCAAAGCGGCGAAGAAAGAAACGCCTGCTACTAAAAAGAGCGTTAAGGAAGAACCTAAAAAAGAAGAAACACCGGTTAAGAAGAGTACAAAGAAAGCGGAAACGAAAAAAGTAGAAGCGAAAGAAGAAAAAAAATCGGCTGTGAAAAAAACGGAGACAGTTAATGAAAAGAAGCCAGCTGCTAAGAAAGCTGCCAAAAAACCAACAAAGAAGGAAAAAACCGCTGTCTATGAAGTGTTGTCTTTAGAAGAATGCATCCAGCGTATGCAAGCCATGGGTGTACAGCATGTGTATGAAGATTATGCACGTTTCTTGATGGATGAGGCTGACATTAAGAAACTAGAGAAAGATATCATTGAGGGAAATAACTTAAAGAATGCAGACTTTGCTTACGAAAAAGATGGTTATGATACCGACTTAGTGGCTGTAACTTTAGGTAAGGTGGCTGATACTATGGACATTAAAGCAATGGATTATAAAGATATTAAGAAGGATATGAATACAGCGGTTAAGACTACAATCAGTGAAGATGCTGAAGTAAATGCTGCTGAATATCTGAAGGAATTTAAGATTTGTGAAAAATTGCTAATGATTGGTCAGCGCAAGAATATAGGGGATTCAGCGATTGTCAGCGAATTGATTGGTGCAGATGTTGATGCATTTGTTGCACACTTCTTTGATTTGGCATATGCTATATTGCCAGATTGGCAGTATGACGATGTGAAATTTTATGAAGATTTCGCATATGCCGTATTATCTCAATATTATGATTTATTTACAAAATATCAGTTGCGTATTTTGATGGATGTTGCTGATTTATATATCAAGCATGGTGATTTCCAGCACGGTGATGAATGTTATGGTTATATCTTACGAGATAATCAAATCAAAGATTATATCTATTATCGCTTTGCATCTGTTTATGAAGATATTGACTTTAATAAAGCAAAAGCGTTGGCTTATGAGTCTTTACAGTACGTAGATGGACGCTACACATATTATCAGAATATCATGGATATTATTAATAAATAGTTGAGCATAAAGGACTGTTGATCAAAAACAACAGTCTTTTTTATGTACTTATCAAAACTCACATGCCCAAACAGCCGTAACGTGTTTCTCATCCCGCTTATTGAAAAAAGGTAAGTTCACTTGAACTTACCTTATATATTTAACTGGTGACGCGTACGGGATTCGAACCCGTGAGTGCATGCGTGAAAGGCATGTGAGTTAACCGTTTCTCCAACGCGCCATTTAACTGTTGCCACGTAATTATAACAAAATAGGTTTTAAGCGTCAAGAACTTTTTGTAAAAAATTAATATCCGCCAGACTATTTATCAGATGGAGCTTAATACACTTTTTACTTACTTATGGTAATCTTTAAAAATGCGCATTTATTTTAAGAGTATACTAAGGTTTTTACATCAACAATGTTTCTTTCATAAGAGTAGATGGCTTATGATTAATAGCTCTGCATTTTTATATGTTATGCGTTTTTACATATTTAATTAATTAAAATATAATATATATTGAATTATAATACTATACGATGTATAATATTGTGGAAGAAAGGTGATGTATATGACATTTCAGCTTGGATCAGCATTGCTGGATGCTTGTGTTTTAGCGACCTTGCATAAAGAAGACACATATGGATATCGGCTTACCCAGGAAGTAAAAGTAGTGATGAGCGTGAGTGAATCTACACTATATCCGGTTTTGCGTCGATTGATGCGAGATGGGTATTTAGAGACATATGACCAGCAGCATATGGGCAGAAATAGACGATATTATCGTTTAACAGAAACAGGAAGAGTCAAATATGAGGAATATGTAGAGGAATGGAAACAATTTTCCAGTAAAATTACAGACATTTTAGAGGGAGGCGTTTGTGATGAGTAAACAACAATATCTAGAAGAACTTCGGGTTCGTTTAAAGGGATTATCACAAGATGAAATAGAAGATGCATTATCTTATTGTGAAGAATATTTTGATGATGCAGGTGAAGGGAATGAGCAACAGGTCATAGCCGATCTTGGTTCACCTTACAAATTTGCGGCACAGATAAGAGCTGATGCAGAAATACGACGTCATAACACGACATTTGCAAATGACCAAAATACAACCAAGAAATCTTCTCTAAAAAGCATTATTGCAATTATTCTTGGTATCTGTGCATTACCCATCGCATTGCCTTTGCTGTTGGCATTGGTTGCAGTGATATTTGCTCTATTTATAACAATAGGAGCCTTTGCTATCGCCGGTCTTGCATCCGTAGGAGCGATTGCATTTACAGGCTTTCCCTTACTTGTTAATGGATTTTATCATTTAGAAACACCAGGCAATGCATTGATTGCCATTGGCGGAGGTTTGTTATGTATCGGATTGGGAATCTTGCTGCTCTTATTATTTATCTGGTTGATTCGTACTTTGTTGCCGGCATTCATGCGACTTGTAACAAACCTTTATCACAAAGCAAAGGAGGGAAAGCATTATGAAAAAGCATAATGGGATAAAAGTAACTTTAATCATTTCCATAATTTGTGTCATCATCGGTGCTTTCTGCATTGGCATGGGAATTGTGCAAAATGGGGATATTGCCTATTTACGAGTTGATAACCAAACAGCTCCTTGGTGGCCCTTTCATGGTAGCTTTGGTATTCACCTTGAAGAGGTCGCTGAAGACATTTCAAAAACGAAAACATTCTCACAAACTTTTGATGATGTAGACAAGTTAGAATTAAACGTAGCAGCCGTGAACACAACGATACGTGTGGGTGATAACAACAGCTTGCGTTTTTCCAATATTTATGAAAATCAGGTTAGTGTTTCTAGGAGTACAAATACCATGAAAGTAGATGTGAAAAATAAACATTTTCTACATAAAGCACGTTTGGATATCACATTGAAAAAAGAGGACTTATTGAAAAAGTTAGAAATTGATGCTTCCACAGGTCATTTAACGGTTCAAGGTCTGCGTTTAAAAGATCTGATAGTAGATGGTGACGCTACAGAAGTAGAAATGCAAAAGGTACAAGTTTCACGTAAAATGGAACTGTCAGCGCAGGCGGGCAGCATAGATATGAAAGAAATGGTGAGTGAGCACAGCGAATTTGATGTACAGGCAGGAAGTATTGATGTTTCCGGTGATTTACGCGGTAAAACGAAAATTGATTGTCAGGCCGGTAGTGTAAATCTGTACTTACAAGATAAAGAGAATCAGTATGGGTATCAGATAAAAAATGAAGTGGGCTCTGTTGAACTTGGAGAGCAAGACTATAGTGGATTATCGAATGAAATCAGTGTACGTAATGATGCGAAAAATCAACTAGATATTGACTGCCAGGCTGGCAGTGTGGAAATCGCTTTTGATCATGCGTGATATTCAGACACTATGCGAAAGCACAAAGTTGTTTTGGAAGCAAACTTCTGGAAAGCCACTTTCTTTTCCACCATATGATGAAACGGAAAGAAAACATAATGAAGCAAAACTACAGGAACAGCTTAGTCATATGACAGAGGATGTGCAGGAAATTAAAGCATTGCTTCCTGCATTCCTTGATATCTCTTGGATGTCTAAACAAGATCAGCAGCAATTTGAAACTTGCACCCAAAAATTTATTGATGATGCGAAAGCTTTTGATGAAAATCTTCACGCTGAAGAGGTATTTCAGGCACTACGCAATATGTGGATCATTTGGATGTTAGAAGTTGCTTTTCAAAAACCCATACAATATCATCAAGCCATGTTTGGTTATAGTATGCTGTATCCATATTCTGATAATGTGTTAGACGATACCCTTATGGATAAGGAAGAAAAGAAGGCTTTTAATCACTGGTTCATGCGGCGACTGCATCATCATACAGAAGCTTTTGCACATCCGTATGCCAATAAGATGCATCAATTGGTGGAAAAAATAGAACATCAGTATGCACCATCAAGTTATCAAGATGTGTATCAAAGCCTATATTTGATCCAAGAGGGACAGCAACAATCTTTGCGTCAACAGCAAACGATACCTGAGAAGGACGTACTTGAAATTTCCATTTGGAAAGGTGGTACTAGCGTCTTAGCGGATGGTTATTTAATCGATGGGCATTTAAGTGATGTGCAACAGGAGTTTTGTATGCTGTTTGGCTTTACTTTACAGGTAGCAGATGATTTACAAGATGTTGTAGAAGATGATCAGCATCACCATCATACCTTAGCTACTATATGTAATAAGGCAGAACGCAAAGCCTTATTGGAAAAACTATGGGTTTTCCTTGAAAAGGTCGTTTTCACACACATTCAGGATGAGCAAGTTTGCCGCTTTATTATCAAAAATTGCCGCGAAATGATGTTGTTGTCAGTTTTACAAACGGCAGCCTATTTCCCAACTTCCTTTGTCGAAGAGATTAAGGCAGCTATGCCATTATCCTATGAATGTATCAGAGAGCTTAAAAATAAAGTACTTATGAAGATAAAAGAAAAACAGGTTGAAAGGGGATAGAAGTGTATGCGTAAAATCATGATGATATCACTACTTTTGGTACTATTCATAAGCAGTTGTTCCCGTACTAACGAACAAAAATATCTGAAGGATTTTGATTATTTCATCAAAACCATTGAAGAAAATTATCCATTTTTAGAAATGAGTGAACGTTTGTCTAATTTGCAATGGGAGAAGGCAAAAAAAGCAGCACGTGATAAGGTGGAAAGTTGTACATCTATGAATGATTTTGAGAATATTATTGATGGTGTATTGGAAAAATTACACAATGGTCATACACAGCGCATACAAGATACACAATCGCTGATGTATACCATGAAACTATATGAACAAAGTTTTGCGAAACAACCTAGGGATTATCGTTATCAGATGATAAAAAAGTTGAAAACAAAAGCTGTTTATGAACACTATGGCTTTGATGAGAAGCAGTTCTGTGATTATGTTTTACCAAATGCAGCAACGGATGAGAATGTTACGGTAAATGCAAAAGCACTTCTATTAGATGGACAGGTTATGTATATCCGCATTCCTAAAATGTTATCTCTGGAAACGAGTAAAAAAGATGAAGAAATGCTCGCCTCCTTTTTAAAAGCAAATCAATCCGCAAAGGCATTGATCTTGGATATCCGGGGCAATGGTGGAGGGAACTCGCTATATTGGTCTGAAATGTTATTGCCAAAGATCGTGGATAAAACAATCACGGTAACTTCTTATGTCTTCTTGAAAGATGGGGAATATGCCAACATGATTGAAGGAGAACGTATTACGGATATGAAACTTCCAAACATCCGCTTCCCAAAATCAGAATTTTCTCAATTCTCACATGGCATTGTAGGTGATATGAAGGTGGTACCAGCGAAAGATAGCATTCGTTTTAAGAAACCAATCTATCTGTTGATTGATGAAAATGTGTACTCTTCTAGTGAAATGCTGGCTAACTTTCTAAAACAAAGCAAAGCAGCAACGATTGTTGGAGGAGTGAGTGGCGGAGATGGTATTGGAAGTGATCCTGTATTATTTGCATTGCCTAACAGCGGCATAGTGATACGTATGGCTATATGCTTAGGTGTAGATGAAGATGGAAATATCAACGATGAGATCAAGACACAGCCGGATGTGCACGTTAAGTCAACGACCGTTAATGAAGTCAGCACGAAAGAGGATGTTTGTATTCAAACAACCTTGCAGCTTATTGCAGCACATGGTAAATAAGTCATTATGAAATAATCCAGAATTTAAAAAAGCTATCATCTAGAGTATTTGGTAGATGGACAAAGGTTTGTCATAAGAAGTTATTGTATGGCATCTATCTTGCATAATTTAATATGATAAAGTATGAAAAATGATAATGTATAAAAAAAAGTCCGCTTGGACTTTTTTTTACTAGGGTTTAAGATACGTAAAACGAGGTGTTTTCTCACCATCAACTTCAATCTCTTCAACAAACATACGCAATGGTCTTACCCATACCTTACCATCGCCATACAGCTGTCGATAAACCGCGTAAGCTTCTTCATTTTCTGAATGTTTTGCAATATATAATAAAGCATAACGTTTTCCTTTGTAGTGTTGATAAACGCCAAGAGGAATAGAAGGTGTTGTTATGGCAAGCTGTGAAGCATCTTCTTCTGGATAACCATCTGCTTTTGGAAGCGGAGCTTTTGGTACAGCTGTTGCGTCCTGCACTGATGCATTCTTTTTCGTCGTAGTTTCATTTTGTGTTTCTGTGTTGTGCAAGGTTACTGCTTTATCACTTGGTGTTGAAGAAACAGCTGCTACATCTTCCTTCTCCACCAGCAGCATGGAGCTTTTAGCAGGCATCGAAATGATAAAATGATGTTCCAAGCAATTGTAGGCTTTTTCATTTAACATGTCATATAAATGTGCAGATTGTACTGGAAAATCAATATCAGCACTTTCATCACTGACATTGAAAATTGCATATACGCATTGTTCAGTCGTTTTACGAGCGAAGACAAACTGTTGATTGCGTACGATAACTTGCTGATAATCGCCATGCTTTAAGGCCGGTAAAGCGTCATAAGCTTTTCCCAGTTTGCAGATATGAGAAAATAATGCCGTATTTTCTGTCGCAAGCTCTGTCAAAGTTAAACAAGGGCGGATATCGGCATCACTGCCATCATGTTTTGTGCCTTTGATGCCATATTCACTACCATAATAAATTGATGGAATCCCCGGCATTGCATATAACATGGTATAAATATTTGCCAGATCACGTTCTTCCTTTACCGTACTAGCTAAACGATTTACATCATGATTATCCACAAAATCATATAGAACTAGATCCTTATAAATACCTCCATTACCACCAAACTGACGGTTTAAGGAATAAGCAATTTCAAAATAATTCTTTTCGTTGTGTGAAGAATACAAACCTTTATAACATTCATAGTTGGTTACTGAATCTAACATATCCGGATTTGCCCAACGGTTATAATCACCATGGATAATCTCACCCATTAACCAAAAATCAGGATTATGTTCTTCACAAAATTGTTTTAAGCGTCGAAAGAAGGCAGGGTCAATACAATCTGCAGCATCTAAGCGCAAACCATCAATGTGGAAATCATCCATCCACATCGCAATACTTTCTAATAAATACTGAACAACTTCTTCATTTTGTAAATTCAATTTAACTAAATTGTAATGTCCTTCCCATGTATCATAGGTAAATCCATCATGCATGGGGTTATCCCATTGAAAGTTTAGATTATGGAACCAATTGCAGTAAGGGGATTGTTCACGCTTTTCCATAACATCACGAAATGCCCAAAAATAACGCCCTACATGATTGAAAACGCCATCTAATACGATGCGAATGCCGGCTTTATGCAAAGCATCACAAACTTCCCGAAAATCAGCATTGCTGCCTAACCGATTGTCTACTTTGCGATAATCACTTGTATCATAACCATGTTCATAACTTTCAAATACAGGCCCTAAATATAAGGCATTGATATGCATTTTTTGTAAATGGGGAATCCATTCTTTAATTTTTAAAATACGACTTGTTTGTTGCTCTTGATGGAACTGCTCACATCCACAAAAACCTAGTGGATAGATATGATAAAACACTGCATCCTTTGTCCATGATTTCATAAAAATTTTTCACCTCATGGTATTAGTATAGCATATATTTCTATCAATTTGTTCATTGATAAAAAGAAAACAGGGTTTTCAATACCCTGTTTAGCATAGTTAATCAATTGGAATGAAACGTTTTTCTTCGACCTTCTTAGGCGCTTCTTTCGGAATCAGCACATGCAACTCTCCGTTATCAAAGCTTGCTTTAATATCCTCCTGCGTAATGCCTTCGCCGACATAGAAACTTCTTGAACAAGAGCCTGAGAAACGTTCCTGGCGAATCAGATTGCCTTTGGCATCCTTTTCTTCATTTGTTGTATTGCGGGATGCATGGATGGTTAAATAGCCTTCCTTAAGTTCCATCTGAATGTTTTCTTTCTGATATCCAGGCAATTCCATATCCAATACATAATTGCCATCCTTCATGCGGATATCGGTTTTCATATTACTGCGATCATAAAACATGTCATCAAATGCATCACTAAATAAACCTGGTAATAATTTCATCATACGATACACCTTCCTTTTTTATACGTTACTCAATTGGGATGAAACGTGATTCTTCGACCTTTTCAGGAGCCTCCTTAGGGAATGTAATTGTTAATTCACCGTTTTGGAAGCTGGCATGGATATCACTTTCCATCAGGTTATCACCGACATAAAAGCTTCTCTTGCATGTCCCGCTATAGCGTTCCTGACGAATCAGATTACCCTTATCATCTTTATCTTCCTTTACCTGATGATGGGCAGCTTGAATGCTGAGATATCCATTTTGTAATTCCATATGAATATCTTCTTTTTGATATCCAGGAAGTTCTACTTCCAAGATATAGGTGTTATCTTTCTCACGAATATCGGTTTTCATATACTCCATATTGCGAGAAAAGAAAGGATCTTTAAACACTTCATCGAATGAGTCATTGAATAATCCTGGCAGCCGTTTCATATACATCGCCTCTTTTTTTGTTTTCATATTTATGAAACACTACCCGATAAGGTCTTACCTTATCTTCGCTTATATTATAGCACTTGTTTTAGCACTGTCAACACTAGAGTGCTAAAAAGATTTTGTGAAATTATGTCAAAGTTTGTTTGCATAGGATTTTCCTTTACGCCATCATAGGGCATCTTGAGGAAGACATAAGAAAAGAAGAATCGCTTTTCGATTCTTCTATATCTCTTTATAAATAGCGCGGATTTCTTGCTGTTTGCTTTCTTCAATATCTTTAATAGCATAAGCAGGTTTTGCAATATAATATCCTTGAAGATAATCGATATCGTGCTGTATCAGATATACCAGATCCTCATGTGTTTCAACGCCTTCTGCAATTACCTTGATATCATGGCTGTGAGCAAAGCTGACAACGCTTTTTACAAGCATTTGGCGTCCTTTATCGTGGGCGATATTTGTAATGAATTCCATATCGATCTTGACATAGTCTGCTTGTGCGTTGAATAAGCGGTGATCACTGCTATAGCCACTGCCAAAGTCATCTAAAGCTGTTTGGGCATGCCAGCGGCGACAGAAGTCTTGTTTGCTTAGCATATAGGAATGTTCGATTTCTTCGCTTTCCAATAATTCAATAACAATTTTGGAAAGATATTCATGATAGTGTTCTTCTAGGTATTGTTTAATTTCGTCAAGCATCGGTATACTAGGGATACTATTAATGAATAATTTCCATTGTTTATCAATCGCTACCTGTTGACTGAAATGGGATAAAGATTGTGTCCAGGTCATATACTCCACACGGTGCAATTGTTTTTGTGTTTTGGCGACTTGCATGACATCGGATGGTGTTTTTAGAATATCACTATTAGGACGCATAAGGGCTTCAAAACCTAGTACAGCACCAGTTTTGGCATCAACAATTGGCTGGAAAGCATAGCTGACACGTTGCTCTTCTAAGATATTCATCAGTTCCTGACGGCCATCAAATATTAAGTTGTTGTGAAGATAATGTTCTTCACTAAAGGTACGGATATTTCCTTTTTGTGTGTTTTTTACCTCATACATTGCAAAATCTGCATGTTTTATCAAGGTATCAAAATCCATAGCATCTTTTGGCATCCAAGAAATGCCGGCAGATACTTTTACACGGGTAATATCGTCATTGCCGAAATGCATTTCCGTTTCATTAACAACTTCATGAATATGACGGATATGTTTCAAAATGGCTTCTTCATTTTCAAAATGGTGATAGAATAAGAGGAATTCATCACCAGCCATACGAGCTGCGATACAGTTAGGTCCGCGTTCCTTTTGTAGTACATCTGCAAGTGCACAAATCAAATGGTCACCGGCATCATGACCGTAGGTATCATTAACAAGTTTTAAATTGTCAAGATCCCATAATACCATGGCGCAGGTTTTCAAATCAGCTTGTTTCAGTATTGCTTCACAATGGACACGGAAAGCTCTGCGATTCAATAGTTGGGTCAGCACATCATGATCACGTTCATACATCAGATGTTCTTTTTCTTGTATTTCCAAAGTCACATCGCTGACGACAATCACACGATTTCCTTCGACACGATTGATGAGGAAACGCAGCCAACATGTTTGTTCTGCGGAATTTGTAACATGTATCAGATAGATGTCACTGGTCCTATGTTCTGTATTTATCTGTTTTTCACTAGAGATGATTTTTTAAACATAAAAGCTGTATTTCTTCCATGAAAGCTTTAAACGTGTATTCCATTTTTGAAGGATCACGAAATCCCAACAATGTTCCTACTTTTTCTGTACAGAAAACTTTACGTTCATTATATATCTCAATAGCTCCAATTGGGATATCGATTGTGTGTAGGACATAGGATAAGCGAGTTTCTGCACCATGCAAATGATAACTTAGATCTTCAATGGAAGCACTTAATTCATCAATTTCCTTGATATGGGTTTTCGGCAGTTCAATCTTATTGGTTGTTACCGGTGTTTGCCGAAGTCTTGTGGCTAAAGCGCGAATCGGTTTCGTAAACAGCATACTGCCATATAAAGCTACCAGTGTCGCAATGATTAAAGCGGTGATACAGGCATATAGCAAAAGCTGATGAATTTGTTTTGTTGAATAAAAGATTTCATCTTCAGAACCAACACCGATTAAATACCAAAGGGTATCTTGAAATGGGCTAAAGGATGAATAAAGCTTTAGCTGATGAGCACAAGCAAGGGTATCATCACTGAGTGCCGGAGCACTGATGCGTTTCCCATAAGGGGCATCCGTTAATACGATGGATGTATCGTATTTCAAATAAGCACTGTAGGCTGGTCCATTCGATAGGATGATATGATAGGCATCATCGCTTTCTCGATTGGCCAAAAGGAAGGCTTTTTTACTATGATCATTTAATTCTTCATAGGGCAGATAGTTCTTTAGATACTCAACGGAAAGGTCGATACCCAGTACACCATAAACCTGATGATCCTGATTGAATAAAGGAATGTTGTAACTAAGGAAGGGAGTAGGGGAGTCAGCCATATGTGAACTAGTGCTCCAATAGCCACAGTTCAACATGTTCAGCTGAGGGTTTTCTTCCGCAGCTTTTTTTGGCTTAAAGTAAAAATCGAATGTATCCTCGTCTTCCTTCATCGTAAGGGAGGGTTTCCAATTCTGATCTAAGATAAAGTCATTTTGTTTTAATAAGGCAGCATCACCATACTTGGCCGTAATATCTGTTTTATCATTGAAAGATTCTTCGGGGGAAGCATCTTGCAGATAAAAGGCTGGATATTCTTTACTGTGAAAAACCTCTTTGTCTAAAATAAGGTAAATGCCGTTGATTTTTTTGGTTTTGGTTAAGCTATGCAGCCGATTTAAAATATCTTCATTTAAGTAAGGCGATGTTAATGTTTTTCTATGCTCATAAAGTGGATGTGTAGCAGAGATGATCATGGCTACATCATCTGTATCTAAACAGCGTTCATTTAAGTTTTTTTGAATGGCGTCACTGCGATACATGACACGCTGATCAAACAGGTTAAAACTGCTGGCCTTTAAATCTTGCAAGGCACTGCTGTTAAGAAGGGAGATAAAGAAAATCGAGGATATGAGCAAGACCAAAATGATCAGAGTTAATAACAGGCGTTGAAATAATGAATGCACATGCCGTTGCTTCATTGTGCCTTATCCCCTTGTAATAGAGCTTCCATATCTTTACGGCATTGCTGTACCCATTTGGCAAAGTTTTCATCTGATAGATAATAAGCCATGGCTTCTTCTTGGCTCTTACCTGCTTGTATTGCTTTCTGAATAGCTTTTTGATCTTCAATGGCTTTCATATTAGCAGCTTTTTCCAAATAGCTGCGTGCTTCATAAGAACCATCAAAGGAATTTGCTGCATACAGTTTTTGATCATTGACCTCATCCATCGTTGTCTTAACAATATCCTTTAATAAGTTGTTAGGGTTCATATTATGTTTCTTCAAGGTCGTTTCCCATGTTTGATAGGTGTTTGCCTCTTTTTTAACAGGCAGATAACTGGATGCTGCAGAAAATGTAATATTACGCTTTGTTTCCGTAAACCATTGTAAGAAGACGATGCAGGCATATTCGCTTGTTTCATCTGCTTTTGTTATGGCTATGCCACCACCTTGCGATATGACCGCATTTTGGGCATTTTCAAAATGTGGTGTTGGCAATACCAGATAACTCACTTTTTGTTTATCCCCATGTTCATCAATGACTTCGTTGGGATAAAAGGTTCCTCCAGCCGTTGAAGAAACGGTAGCAATCACATCTTTTGTTTTAATATCATCACTGGCAAAACGTCCGTTTTTTACATAGTATCCTTTTATAAAAGGAATGTAATAATTATCCCAGAGACGACGCAATGTTTTATCACTGATGGCAAAAGCTACTTTCCCATCCTTTTCTTGAAAGATATCATCTTGTAGCTGATGTGCCCCACAAATGAGATAATTTGCCAAAGCATCACGGGCAAAAAAGGCTTTGCCATTGCTATACTCATAATACAATTCCGCTGTTTTAGCTAAGCCTTCCCATGTGGAAAGATCCGCCTTACTCACATGAGTGGCGCTAGCAAAACGATCCCATTCTTCTTTATTGATAATCATGACCTCACTGGCCTTAGCGATTGGAAACAGCATGGTTTCATCGCTGCCAACATAGCGACCATCTTTTAAAAATCCATCTACATATGTGTGAATTTCTTTTTCGCTAAGGTAAGTTTCCATAGATACCAATTTATGTTCATTCATAGCCATCTGTGCGGTATCCTGATAGGCGGCAAACATGTTAGGCAGTTTTTCCGTCTCCTCCTTATTTTTTAATAACTTATTCACATCATTTGCGATATTGCTGATGCTTCCTTTTCCGATAGCATCCACAATAATGCCTTTTTCTTTTCCGACGGTTGTATTAAATTCTTCAACAAGATCATCGAAAGCTTCTTTTTGTGAACCGCTGTAATAGTGCCATAAACGTAAAGTGACAGGCTGATCAGCAGATAAACCGTGATTGCTGTTAGAGCTACAGCTACTCATTAGGAATAAGGTACTCAATAGGATTGCCCCTAATTTTTTTATGTTTTTCATAATGTCCTACCTCCTAGGTGAACAAGCGTTTATTATCCTTATTATACACCATATTGTTTTTTCTCGTGTATTTAATCATAAATTTATGACAATTTTGTGAATAACATGTATCTTATGTGGAATAGAAAAGAAAGAGGCTGATGAAGAGGGTAAGGGAAAATATCAAGAAATGCTAAAAACGAAAGCAATCGAACATAAAAACGTAAATAAAACAACAAAAAGTGCTTTACAAATGATTGGAAATGTTCTATTATACAAGTAAGGAGGAAGGAGAATGTACGATTCTCTAGAAATAACATATGAAACCAAACAAAAAAGCAAATGAAATGACAGTAAAAGAATTAGCAGCCTATATTGATTATTCGGTATTGAAACCAGAGTTTACGGAAGAAGAAATCATCGCTCTGACAAAAGATGGTGTGGAACTTGGCTGTGCAACCATCTGCATCAACCCGGGATATATGGATTTATGTGAACCTATCGTAAAGGGCAGCGATACGATGCTTTGTCCTGTATGTGATTTTCCTTTTGGCACAAGTTCTACTGAATCTAAATTAAAACAAATTGAAATTGTTGCTCGATATGACACCGTAAAGGAAATTGATGTTGTCGCTAATTTCGGGCATATTCGCAGTGGAAAATATGATGCTGTTACAGCGGATTTAAAAGCATGTGCCGAATTAGCACATTCCTATGGAAGAGCATTAAAAGTCATTTTTGAAACCGATGCTTTAAATGAAGAACAGGTTAGAAAGACTTGTAAATGCTGCATAGAAGCAGGTGTTGATTTTGTAAAAACGAGTACCGGTTTTTTAACTGGATATGAGGCACATGGGGCAACTTGTGAAATCATTAAAGTCATGATGGAAGAAGTTAATGGAAAATGTAAGGTGAAGGGAAGTGGCTGTATTCGTACAAGAGAACACTTCTTACAACTCATTGATATGGGCATTGATCGTATGGGCGTGGGCTATCGTTCTGTACCGGTAGTTTTAGGATTGGATAAAAAATAAGAAAATGATAGACAGAGAGTGTTGTGCTTTCTGTCTTTCGTATATGGATGTTATAATTATTAAAGAAGGTGAGAGCAATGAAGGAAGATTGGCTGATAGAGCCACTACAGGAACAACGTTTTGATCGAGCACGTATAAAGCGTTTGCGCAATAAGATGGAAAAACGTAAGGCTTCCATTTGCAGTGAGCGGGCAAAACTGTATACACAAGTATTTCAGAACAATGAAGGAGAACCTTATATTTTGCGCAAAGCGCAGGCATTTGCTTATACCCTTACACATATGAGTATTTATGCAGAAGAGGATTCTTTGATCTTTGGAAATATGGCATCGTGCAATTTTGCCGCTCCGATTTATCCTGAATATTCCATACAGTGGGTGTTAGATGAATTAGACAGCTTTGCTCAGCGCGATGGTGATGTATTTACCATCAGTGAACAGGTAAAGCAGGACATCAAAGACATCGCGCCTTTTTGGTTGTCCCATACCCATGAAGATGAAGTAAACCGTCATATAAGTGATGATATCCGTTTGGCAGAGAAACAGGGAGTATTGCATCGTGGTGGTATCTCCATGAGTGGGGATGGACATATCGTACCTGATCATGCCATGGTTTTACGTTATGGTTTTCGCTATTTCATTCAACAGGCACAAACAGCATTGCAAAAAGATGACATCAGTGCTTCTTCAAAAGCTTACTATGAGGCAGTCATTCTAGTTTTAGAGGCAGCTTTGCAATACTGTAAGCGATTTGCGATCTATTTTAAGGAAAAGGCCAAAACATGTAAAGATATTGCGAAACAGATGGAATATCGAGAATTAAGTGATATGGCCGCAACCATGTTAGAACAGGGAGCACGTAGTTTTCATGAAGGTTGTGAAATCGTCTATCTGATTCATATCTGGCAAATGATCGAGAGCAATGGACATTCTTTCTGTTATGGACGTTTTGATCAATATATGCTGGACTTATATGAGCAGGATATAAAGAAAGGAATCTTAACAAAGGAAAATGCATTAGAAATCATCACGCATATGTTTCTTATGAATTCCTCTTGTAATAAGGTACGTCCATATGGCCATACACGGTTTTCACAAGGATATCCACTCTATTCCAATCTGGTTGTGGGTGGTCTTATGCCGAATGGAAAAGATGGCACAAACACATTATCCTATTTATGTATCGAGGCGATGCATTTATGCTCTCTGGCAGAACCTAATTTTTCGGCACGTTACCATAAGGATTCTCCACGTTCTTTTGTTGAGGCATGCGCTAAGCTTATTCGCACCGGCTGTGGCATGCCGAGTATGTTTCATGATGAAACAGCAGTGGCCGGTCTGCTTTCTTTGGGCATTCCTAAAGAAGATGCCTTGGATTATTGTCCGATTGGTTGCGTGGAAACCGGTGTACCTGGTAAATATGGCCATCGAGCTACGGGCATGACCTATGTTAACTGGGGAAAAGTGTTAGAAATCATGTTGCACAATGGCTATGATCCAGCAAGTGGTATCCGTATGTTGCCATATACAGCAAGTGAGGAAGCCTTTGTCGATTTCCAAAATTATGAAGAGCTGTGGCAGGCTTGGAAGACCTATTTAAAGTTTTATTCCGACATCAGTGTACAATGTGATGCTATCTGTGATGCTTCATTAGCTGTTTATGATGCCGATCCTTTTGCTAGCTGTCTGATTCAAGATTCCTTAAAATTAGGGAAGACTTTAAAAGAAGGCGGATGCCGCTATGATGTGATATCACAATCTAATATTGGACCCAGTGTCGTTGGAAATTCACTTTATGCAATAAAAAAGTTGGTCTTTGAAGATAAACGATTTACCATGAAAGAATTACTTGCCGCCATGCATGATAATTGGCAAACAGAAGCAAGTCGTAAGATTCATAAGCTTGTTAAAAAGGCTGCTAAATTTGGCAATGATCAGGATGAGGTTGATAAGATCGTAGCGGATGTTTTCTATTCTTATCTTGCTTTATTGTCTGATTATGAAACGCTGCGTAAAGGAAAAGGGCCAAAGGTAAGCTGTTATACGATGTCTACTAGTAATATCACCTCTTATGTACCAAATGGGTTTGTGGTAGGGGCAACTCCGGATGGGCGTTATGCCGGGACTCCTTTAAATGAAGGGTGTTCACCAACACAGGGAAGTGATACCCAAGGACCTACTGCGGTTATTAATTCGGTAGCAAAATTGCCAAATCATATGGTGGCTGCCGGGCAATTGTTAAATATGCGTTTTGCACCTGCGGCATTGCAGGGAGATGAAAATTTAAAGAAGTTTGTTGACTTTCTGTATGTATCTGCACGCAAAGGCATTTATCATAATCAGTTTAATGTCATTGACAGCCAAACCTTGCGTGATGCGCAGAAACATCCGCAAAAGCATAGCGATTTAATCGTACGTGTAGCCGGATATTGTGCACAATTCATCTCTTTGATGCCACAAGCACAAGAAGCCATTATTGCTCGCACGGAAAATCAAATAACTTGTTAGCAATCTAGGAAAGTCTTGCTAAAATCAGATGGATGAACGCGTAAGACTTTCCTTTTATTTTTATCCATTGTGTGTTATTTCTTCGCGTTGGATACGCAAAAGAACAAATTTATAGTATAATGAAACAAGATATTGAGGTGAAGTACATGCTGGCACATGAAAGAAATGATTACATCCTGACTAAGCTCAATGCCAAAGGGTGTGTGAATGTTCGGCATCTGTCACAGGAATTAGCTGTGAGTGAGGTGACGATACGTCGAGATTTAGAAGAAATGGAAAAGCAAGGCTTATTGATACGAATACATGGCGGAGCCAAAAAAAATCCGAAAACGGATATCCTGTCAAAGAATGATGAAAGCCGTATGCTCGATCGCTTACAGCTGCATTTTGAACAAAAAAACCGCGTTTGTAAGCAAGCAGCAGAATTCATCAAGGATGGGGATTGTGTTTTTTTGGATGGAGGTACCAGTATTTTTCCAATGCTTTCATATTTGCAAACGAAAAAGATTAAAATCGTTACTCATAGTACCTTGATTCAAGAGCATTTTGACAGTGATGTGGCTGAATTATTCGCAATAGGCGGTAGACTAATACCGGAATATAAGATGGCAGTGGGCCCCATAGCGTTAGAAACTTTGCAACGCTTTAACTTTGATTTTGCGTTTATTGGCTGTGCCGGTATTGACTTATTGCGTCATAAGGTTTATACAGCAGAAATGGATACACTGGCAGTAAAAAAGCAAGCCATGCAGCTTGCTCAACAATCTTATTTGCTTATTGATTCCAGTAAAACTAAAATCAAAGGTTTTTGCAGTTTTACTGACTTTAGTCGTTTTGACGTTATCCTATGCGATGAAGGTGTGTTACAGGAAGATGAAGAGCTACCGGAAAACTTTATGATTGCAAAAACTGAATAAAATAAGTCAATGTATTACCATTTATATCTAATATTGGAACAAGTATAAGGAAGTTTATATCATTGAGTACATGGATTATTCATGATTTTAATACTTTCTTTTCAAATAGAAAAATTAAATTCATATCACTGTCTCTGTTCATTTATATTTAATATTTATTTACCATGCTGAAAATTCATTTGTATGATTTTAGGGGGATTGAGAAATCTAAAGGGGTATTTTGTCATCAAAGGTATGAGCAGAAAATAAGAAGTTTTCACTTCTGCTTTCAATAAACTGAGAAACGATATACTCATGTGTAAAAATGATGACGTTAATACTTAATTTTATAAATTGACGGGTGAGCACAGCTCATAAGATAATCATCATATTCTATCAGCTATCTAGTAGTCTACTAGTTTAACGCTCTCATTGTCCGAAATTTTAAAGCTACATGAAGTCATAAAATCTTCATCATTGTGAACAGTATCACCGCCATAATCATGGCTGCCCCATTTATCTTATTACTGAGGGGAATTGATAAGAACTATAACAACGATTAAAACAATTTTTTCAATTTAAGATCTTTTAAATATAAGAAAACTTTTTTCTATTCATAACTAGATAAAAAAGAGCTATGATGAATCCTAATATCTCTGCTATTGGAACAGCTATCCAAACACCAATCTCGCCAAATATCTTTGGGAGAATAAGAATAGCACCTATGATGAAAATAAATGTTCTGGAAAATGATATAATCGCCGATGTTTTACCATCAGAAAAAGCTGTAAACATAGAAGATGAGAAAATACCTAATCCCATAATAGTAAATGCTAGAGAGTAAATATTGAACCCATGCAATGTTATGTTATAAACATCACTATTTGCAACAGTGAAAATAGTTAATGCTCTTGTCAAGAATATATGCATTAATATGTTTGCTACTATTGAACTAATGATTAGAAACAAGATACTGTTTTTAAAGATACATTTCAATTGCATTTTATCATCATTTCCAAACTTATAACTCAGAATTGGTGCGATACCATTAGCGTAGCCAAAATAGAGCGCTGTAAAAATATATTGAAAATATAAAATAATCGTTATAGAGGCAACACCATTTTCTCCGTAAAACTGTAATAGAGTATAGTTAAATAAAAATGTAGTAGCTGCATTTGCTAAGTTTGTTATCATTTCTGATGAGCCGTTTGTACAAGACTGCAATAGTACTCTGCTATCAAATTTAGGTCGGACAAAATACAGCGCATTATGCTTAGCAGTCAAGAAAAAATGTATACCGACAATAGTAGGAATGCAGTAGCCGATTCCTGTTGCAGCTGCCGCACCTGCAATTCCCATATTTAATGGTGCCATAAAAACGTAATCCAGTACTATGTTTGTTATCCCTGCTAATATTGTAACAACCAATCCTAATGATGGTTTTCCAGCAGTTACAAAGAAGGTCTGAAAAGCAGTTTGTAGAAAAAATGCTGGTGCAAATGTAAATATAATTTCTGCATAAGTAATTGATAATGGAGCTTGTGTTGAACTGGCACCTAAAAATGAAACGATATTTGAAGTAAATAAATTTCCCAATATAGCAATAGAAATCCCTATTAATAACTCGACGACGATAAGAAAACTCAAATTATTTTGTGCTTCTTTCTGTTTTCCCTCGCCCATCTTTCTTGCAACAATAGCACTACCTCCAGTTGCAATCATAATGGCAATGGCCATTTCGCAACAGATAGCAGGATAAAGCATATTAACTGCTGATAATGCAGTAGTTCCAATCAAACGAGAAACAAACATGCCATCTATGATAATGTACATGGATAGACTTATCATCATAATTACGTTTGGTATGGCAAATGATAGTAATGAAGCAAAGTTAAAATTTTTAGCCAATGTTTTATCCATTTTCTATTTCCTCCTTTAGTAATTCATAGTATTTTGTATTGCTCTCAATAAGTTGTTTTCTTTTTTCTTCTCCTAACTTATGCATGGCGTTTTCTTCCATTTGGTATAATCTATTCAAAATAGAAGAAGCGAATATCTCACCGTTTTCAGTAAATGCAATGAGTCTTTCTCTTTTATTTTTAGTACTGGCTGTAATAGTGATATATCCTTTTTTTTCAAAGTCCAATAAAATACCATGTACAGTCTGTTTTGGTAAAGCCCACCATTCACAGATTTGTTTTTGTGTGCATTTTTTATAATCATTTAGAGTATATAAGATGACTAGAGCATTATAATTTAATTGATGTTTTTTAGCCCATATCCTATATAAATCTAATGTTCCACTTAGAGCAATATTGACTAATTTGATTTGTTCTCGAATTTGCATAATAGCCTCCTTTTTATAGTACGGATTCGTACCTTTATATATTAGTACGAATCCGTACTAATGTCAACGGTCATTTAAAATTTGCTTCACGATCTCTTGATTTACTATTAACTTTTTCAAGTTAGACACAAAAAAGCATTGTTACAATAAAATAACTCATAACAATGTTACAATATTTTAAATATATGATTTAAAAATTTATATACTGCTATGCACCATCAAATGCTGATACGTTCATTTTTGAATATCAAGCTATTCAGAAACAGTCATATCTAAACCTATCGCAAGTTTATTATTTATGATTTTTCTTCACATAATTCTTTATAATAGTTTCTGAATATATAAGATGAAATATCCTTTACCTCGTGTATGGTTAATTTTAGTATATATCATTTATAAATGCGATAGTATCCGTACCCAATTGGCAAAGAACGCAAAAAGTTGTAACTAATGGGGTATCTTTAAAAGCATGAAATTAGCGATAAAAGCTTTTTATTTCTCCACCGGATATAAAGCTTTATTTACATAAGAAGCAGAATAGCTTCAATAAATATTCGAAAAGCTATATCCATTATGGCACGGTCATCAGAATAATTTGAAACTGCTTTTCAAATGCGTCAACAGGCATTGTACTGTAAGAGGCAATATCCTGTTAAATTGATTCTGCTTTAATGCCCAAAAAGGCTTCACTGTTAGCAAAATAAGTGTATATTAATTGCTGCGAATCACTTCAAAAATACATATGCATACTATTTAATGCCATATCTAATCTAATTCTGCTATGCCAGTTGTCATAGCCGCATCCTCGTTTTCTCATTCATGGTATAGATGTTGCGAAGTCATCATCATGTAAATATTATATCTTTTCTATGAACAAAACAAAAAGTAAAAAATTCATAGGATGATGAACCTTTGATAAAATCATGGTTAATATGACAGGATGTTGTCCTATATGACATTGTATAATATATAGGTAAGATGTCTATCGATGGAATGTGAAAACTTATAAAGCATAAGTTAAGACATGAAATAATAACCAATTTTTTATGTGTACGGATAGCTTACAGTGATATCATAATTAAAAAAATAGGGTATCCTATCAAAAAGGTAGTGTGATAAAAGATAAAAACCAACAAGCATATTGTACTTTATATTGTGTTGCTTTGTGATTATGATACAATAAAATAACCTATTCGCTTTTCATATGTGGATGGTTAAACAAACAGGGAACGATGATTGACGTTAGCAAAGGACAATTTCTGGTAATAAAGAAGCTGAAATGGCGATTTTTACTGTTAAAATATGTATATCACATTGTGCAACGTCTGCATATGCAGATATTTATGGTAAGGCGAATCGTCGTTTAAGAAAATAAAGGAGGAATGTTTATTATGACTGTTTCAACAATAAAAAAAGTATTTCCATATCCCATACAACAAGTATGGAATTTGATGACGTCATTGGACACGTATGCTTGGCGCAGTGATATAAGTGAAATAAAAGTTTTGGATGATCAAAAGTTTCAA
The DNA here is from genome assembly GCF_020563125.1 of Longicatena sp. 210702-DFI.1.196. Taxonomy (NCBI): domain Bacteria; kingdom Bacillati; phylum Bacillota; class Erysipelotrichia; order Erysipelotrichales; family Erysipelotrichaceae; genus Longicatena; species Longicatena sp. 210702-DFI.1.196. The sequence continues at coordinate 45,770 of NZ_JAJCPX010000018.1, forward strand.
GAAAGATCTTTGGATGGTATCACAACCACCTTTACCATTACTAAGAAAGAACCTTATCGGGTATATGCGTTTTCTATTGAGAATAAGAATATGAGTGGCTCTTGGGAAGGTTGTCTTTATGATACAGATGCTGGGACACAAGTGATATTTACAGAAGAAGTAAGGGTGAAAAAATTTTATATGAAACCATTTATAAAAGGCTTTCTACAAAAACAACAGGAAACTTATATGCAGGATCTAGCAAATGCCCTAGATAAACAAGGATAAGATAGGCGTATGGAAAAACCTGAGCTCAGCAAATTTATGAATGCCGAAACCTTTTCTTCCTACTATTATTTAAAAGAGGAGTTAGTGGCTTTTTGTAAGGAACTTGGACTTCCTACATCAGGCAATAAACAAGAATTGACGAAACGGATTGCTTATTTCTTAGAGACTGGTTGTTGTTTACAGCCAAGCAAACGGGTAATAAAAAAAGCCATCCACGAAGATCTTTATTTGACGACGCTTATTGAACCTAATATTATTTGCAGTGAGAAACATCGGACTTTTTTTAAACAACATATAGGATCGTCATTTACCTTTTGTGTTACCTTTCAGAAATGGTTGAAACATCATGCGGGAAAGACTTATGCCGATGCTATCGCAGCATATCACCAGCTTTTACAAGATAAGTCAACGCAGGATTCAAAGATTGGCGAGCAATTTGCGTATAATGCGTATATACGTGCTTATTTTGCTGATCATAAAAATGGCCGTTTACAGGATGCCATAGCTTGCTGGAACTATAAAAAGCAATTAAAAGGGAAGCCTGTCTATGAAAGAGAGGATGAAATTGCAGTGGGCATTCATAACAGCCATTAAATAATCAGATAACGTGATAGAAGGATAAAATGAACATGATACGATCCAAGAAAAAACTAGTTTCTAAAAAAGTATTTGCCAAGCAAATAAAAATATGCTATCATATTTAAGCAATGCGGGCGTGGTGAAATTGGCAGACACGCTAGACTTAGGATCTAGTGCTTCGCGCGTGCAGGTTCAAGTCCTGTCGCCCGCACCAATGGAACAGACTACTTCAGACGTAAGGTTTGAAGTTTTTTTATGTCTGTATGTGTCATGATTCATCTTGTCACTATTCTAATAAAGAATTGTGCATTACATACTTATCACTGGGACAACATAAGTTCCTTTCTATATGCCTCTGCTTCATGTAATACAAGCGATTGAATATATGGATGATAATCTGGGTGAAGCAAAAACATAAAAGCACCGTTGCGACATTTCTGATGATACGCATGCTTCATAAAAAAAGAGTATCCCATAGAACATTTCGGATTACATGCATGTGGATCAAGCAAACGTTTACAAACAGGTGCATGTGAAATGGCTTCCTGCATTTCCAAGGGCAAGGTGTCTAAAACTGCTTCATATTCATTTACATGAGCGCCATAAATCCTTATCAACATCCCTTTTTTTCTGAAGATATAATTTGCAATTGTCTTATTATGCAATACATAAGCAGCGACATAGCCACTTCTGGCTTCTTTAATATGTATCCTATACCCCTGATGAAGAAGCTCTTGATGCAAATTTACTATAAATGCATGGTTTTCTTGCGATACAGCTGTCATAAATTCTGAGAAATCAATGTTTTTTTTCATAAGATTTACACTCCTTTCTTTTCTTGTACGGCGATCCATACCTCAACGTTGCCATCGGCATGATAATATTCTATATCTGGAGCTCCTGCTTTCATTCTTCCTGTGATATAGCCTTTATTTAAAGGTTTATATTTTGACTTTGGCAGCCATTTTGTAATTGCCTGTGCTTCTGTTTTTCCTATTGTCTTTTTCGTACAGGGAAAGATTGCCCATGTCCTTGCAGGAATGGTATATGCAAAAAGATCCCCCTGTACAGCATGATCACTTGCAACAGCAATCATATAGGTAAATTTACGAGAATCATAAGGGTCACTTTGATAAATATGAATACCGAAAAGACCTTGTGTACTATCCTTTGCCATCGCAAGTAAATTCTTATCCAGATGATCTTTTTGAATGGCAGACCAGAATGCAGGAATGGCTTTTCTTGCTTCGCCCTTTTGATTTGTTGTTTCCAGGAAATAGCCTACGACACGTATGCTTTGTTTTTCTTCTATGTGAAATGCGGTTTTCATGTTTTTCTCCTTCTAGTGTTTATGAATAATGGGAATCCAGATCTGACTACTATAATTACTGTCATAGGCATTAGCGTTGCTGTACCATTCTAGTTCTGGACAGGCTGCGTGTTGAAATGGATATTTCATGATCCATTCTTCGTGTAAATATTTCCAACCATTTTGCATGGCTTGTGGTACAGGACCTTGACAATCAAAAATAGCCCAGGTGGTTGCGGGTATGGATATTTCGTAATAGCCTTTGGGCAGAGCGTCATCTGAAATAACCATGAGAGAATAGTTTTGCCTATCGGAGTTAAAATTCTCATAAGGATATAAACCAAATACGCCTTGTGGTGTACCTTGATCCATCGTTATCAATTGAGAAAACGTTCCATCTCGTTGACATTCGCTCCAAAAAGCAGGAATTTTTGTATATTGTTCCCCTTTTCTATAGTGCATCTTCTTACCGAGCAGACGAAACCCCGGTTTTTGTTTTATTGACCAAGTATAGCGTTGCTTCAAAGCTATCTGCATCTTAGGGATAACACGTAATTGGGCATCAATGTTTCTTGCTTGTGTCGGTGTAATTCCATGAAATTGCTGAAAAGCTTTTGTAAAAGAAGTAGGAGAATCGTATCCATAGCGATAACTTATATCGATGACTCTTAAGTTTGTACTTTTCAAATCATAGCCAGCTAAGGTTAATTTTCTTGACCGAACATATTCGGCAAAACTAATACCGTACATATAGGAAAATACTTTTTGAAAAAAACCTATGGAACATCCAGCTAATTGGGCAATTTCCTCTTGCTTGATAGGTTCTTGGTCGCGTTGTAAATGGTTTTCAACATAATCTATAATATCTTGTAATTTTGTATTCCAATCCATGGGTAGACTCCTTTCCTATTCATTATAACGGAAATAAGATTACATCTCCTCTTATTATATGTCCTATCTGGATAGCTTTTTTTGCTTGTCTTATTTTATCATAGGAAGTAGATAATCATAAACTTTCCTATCAATATAAGGTGAGGAAATAATTGGAATATCTAGGTGAAAATCGCAGATATGGACCGTGCAATCAATATACAGGATGCGTCTTTATCGGATACGGATTTTCTTACCTATCACCGTTTTGTTTTTTGTAAATTCTTTGTAAATCGAACAATTTAGGATAGGAACTTTCTCTAAAACAGTTTATAATAAAAGAAGAGTTCGGTAGGAGGAAACGTTATGAAATACCTGCTGATAAGTGATACGCATGGACAATTAGAAAAGACTCGTAATCTGATATTGCAATATCCTCTTATGGATGGCTATTTTCATATGGGAGATGTGGGCTTTGCCTTGTCGTATCTAGAGCAGTTTCATATTGTCAGAGGCAATCATGACCGTCATACCAGTCTGCCCATGGAATTGCGTTTTACATTAGGAGAACGGAAAGTGCTATGTATGCATGGAAATCGTTTTGATGAAGAAACCGTACAAGAGCTTTTACATATGCAACATCTCAGCGGTGAAGAAATGATGGAAGAATGCATGCGGCGCCTATATGAAAAATTGTCTGATTATACAAAACGGCAGGGCTGTGATACGCTGTTTTTCGGTCATACGCATGAGCAGTGTTGTGTGGAATATGAAGGTGTTACCCTGATCAATCCAGGCTCGCTTAGTTTTGGGATGAATGGTGCCGGTTATGCTATCGTTGAAATTGAGGGGAAACATATCCATGCGGAAATGAAAACATTACCCAACCTATAAAAGATAAGAGAGGAAAGAAAGTATGTTCACAAAAATTTTAACAAAATTAGGCTTTACGAAAGAGGAAACCAGCTGGATATTATACGATGTCGGTAATTCAGCACAAGTATTAACGACCTGTACGGTGATTTTCCCTTTATTGATAGCGAAGATTACACCGGGTGACAGCAGTGTCTATGTTGGATGGGCAAATGCTATTTATGCGATTATTCTGGCATTGATATCGCCGGTCTTAGGTACGATGGCAGATTATAAAGATAAAAAGATGCGAATGTTTAAATTCTTCTTATATATGGGAATCTTTGGCGGTTTTGCCTTAGCCTTGCCGTTCATTGATTACAAGATGGCTTTGCTTGTTTTTGTTATCGCCATGCTGGGGTATAATGGTTCCATTATCTTCTATGATGCTTTCATCGTGGATGTTTGTGATGATGAACGTGTGGATAAAGTCAGTGCAGCCGGCTATGCCTGGGGGTATATCGGCTCGGTGTTACCGTTTTTGATTTTTGTCATTCCTTTTGCGGCAGTTACATTGTTTGGTGATAAAGTAACGGGTGACTTGGTGATTGGTTCCTTTACTTTAACCTATCGCATGGCATGTGGAATAACGATGGGATTGGCAGTTTTATGGTGGTGGATCTATTCACGTCCAATGTTAAAAAATGTCAAACAAAAGAACTATCATGAACCGGTTCCTCATGTAATAAAAGAATCGTTCGCTCATTTGTGGCATACCTTTCGGGATGTTAAGAAAAATAAAAATATCTTCCTTTTCTGTATCTCTTATTTCTTTTATATCGACTGTGTGAATACAGTCATTAAAATGGCAGTATCCTTAGCAACCGAAATGGGAATTACGGATACGATGAGTTTAGTAGTTGTTATCTTTATCAATATCATCGCTTGTCCTTTCTCCATCTTATTTGGTAAATTGGTAGGAAATTTTGGCTCCAAGAAAATGATCTATGCCGGCATCATTGGATATATCGGGGTGGTTGGCTGTGGTGCCATGATACAAAGCAATCCATCCTTTATCTGGTTAGTGGCTTTATTGGTGGGTATGTTTCAGGGAGGTATTCAATCCGTATCACGTTCCTATTTTGCGAAACTGATTCCTGATAAGGCAGATAGCAATGAGTTCTTTGGTTTCTTCTCTGTGTTCTCGAAATTCTCGGCTATTTTAGGACCTATCGCGGTATCCATCATCATCATGATAACAGGAGAAACCCGTTATGGAATTCTGGGATTGATTCCTATGATGGTGTTAGGAATGATTTTCTTGATGTTTGTGAAGGATCCTGAAAGTGAACAAAAGTTTAGGAAAAAGAAAAAAGTTTAAAATAGAGAAATTTCATCTTTAGCTAAATAAGGTTACATAAATAATAAGTCTTTTGCTGATAGACACAAAAAAAGCAATTCCTTTAACAAAACAGGAATTGCTTTTTTCAATGTACTTGTTGCTTCATTTTTAATAAGAAGCTGTATTCTTTTGATTGTAGCGTTATCCTTACTGATGTTGACGAATCAGATTTAAGGTACCACCGGCCTTGATGGTTTCAATATCTAATGCCGTAAGATGATGTGCTACCTCAAAACAGTATCCTTTGGTAATGTTTTGTACCTGTAAAGGCACATCTACTTGAAGATCTGATAGATGTTCAATCTTTAATTCATCCATTTCATCAATGGTATCATAATCTTTTTCATTCACAAAGGTCAAAGGAAGAATGCCAAAGTTAATCAGATTGGCACGATGGATACGGGCAAAACTTTTGGCAATGACGGCTTTGATACCTAGATACATAGGTGCTAATGCGGCATGTTCACGAGAAGAACCTTGTCCATAATTCGCGCCTGCTACAATATAGCCACCACCATGTTGTAAACAATCATCATGGAAGCTTGCTTTAACATTCATAAAGATAAATTCACTGATCTTTTCAATATTGGAACGATATGGCAATACCTTTGCGCCGGCTGGGGCAATATGATCTGTTGTGATATTATCTTCTACCTTGATCATGACCTTCTTATCAATAACATCATCTAACGGTGTGTTGATAGGCAATGGTTTGATATTTGGACCGCGGATAACTTCTGTTTCTGCTGCAGTCTGTGCATCTGGTACAATGACCATGGAATCATCAATGGCAAAGGTTTCAGGATCGTTTGGTATCGTGTAATCAATCGTTCTTGGATCTACGATATAACCGGCTAAAGCACTTGCAGCTGCGGTTTCAGGGGAAACTAAGCATACTTTAGCACTAAGTGTTCCACTTCTTCCATAGAAGTTACGGTTAAAGGTACGTAGTGATAAAGCATTGGTAATAGGAGATTGTCCCATGCCGATACAAGGGCCACAAGTACTTTCTAAAATTCTAGCACCGGCAGAGATCATGGCTGATAAACCACCATTTTGGGCAATCATGTTTAATACCTGTCGAGAACCCGGTGAAATGACCAGACTGACATTTTCATCAATGGTCTTACCTTGTAGAATGTTAGCAACGCTCATCATATCGCGATAAGAGGAATTGGTACAGCTGCCGATGGCAACTTGATCGACCTTTAAGCCTAGTACTTCAGAAATAGGCAGGACATTGTCCGGAGAATGGGGCATGGCAATCATTGGTTCTAAGGTTGTTAGATCAATTTCAATGACTTTATCATATACCGCATCTTCATCTGCAACGATTTCTACCCAATCTTCTTCACGTTGCTGCTTTTTTAAAAAGTCTTTTGTTACTTCATCACTTGGGAAAACGGAGGTTGTTGCGCCTAATTCTGCTCCCATATTCGTAATTGTAGCACGTTGGGGAATGCTTAAAGAGGCAACGCCATCTCCACTGTATTCAATGACACTGCCTACCCCGCCTTTTACACTTAACAGCTGTAAGACCTTTAAGATGATATCTTTACTGGAAACACCTTTTGTCAAGGCACCATGTAATTTCACATTGATAATATGTGGCATGTTTAAATGGAAAGCTCTACCCGCCATGGCACAGGCTACATCCAAACCACCGGCACCGATAGCTAAAGCTCCCATACCTCCGGCAGTTGGAGTATGAGAATCACTTCCTAATAATGTTTTGCCGGGAATGGCAAAGCGTTCCAAATGAACTTGATGACAGATCCCATTTCCTGGACGTGAAAAGCGGATACCGTGTTTCATAGTGACCGTTTGTAAATACTTATGGTCATCGGCATTTTCAAAACCGCTTTGTAAGGTATTATGGTCGACATAGCTGATGGACAATTCGGTTTTTACCTGCTCGACGCCCATCGCTTCTAATTGCAGATACGCCATAGTGCCAGTAGCGTCCTGTGTTAATGTCTGATCAATATGAATGGCGATTGGCTCGCCGCGTTTCATCTCACCCTCGATGAGATGTGCGCTGATGATTTTCTCAGTTATCGTTGGCATAAATTCTCTTCCTTTCTCATATACAGGTAACATTATATCATAAATCATGAAAATATTTCATTGATTTTATGAAAAATATGATGTAATATTGAAAGTAACTTGAAAGTGAGAGGTGAGCCTTATGATTGATGCATTGCACACATTTTATCAAAAATCGAAACAGTATTCGGATATTCCTAATGAATTGTTTCATAAATATAATGTCAAAAAAGGATTGCGTAATGATGATGGTACGGGGGTTCGCGTCGGTCTGACACGCATTGCAGATGTCGTCGGTTATAAATATGTAGATGAAGTAAAAACAGATGATGAAGGGAAGTTATATTATCGTGGTATCGAGCTTCGCGATATTATAGCGAATATTAGCAAAAATCAGGTATGTGGGTATGAAGAAACCTGTTTTTTATTACTGTTTGGCTATTTGCCTAATCGTGAGGAATTACAAGATTTTTGTAAGATTTTAAAGGATCACTATGAATTGCCGGATGATTTTTTGGAAACCAAATTTCTGCATATGCCGGGTAAAAATATTATGAATCGTTTACAACAAGCGGTGTTGGCACTTTATGATTATGATGATGCTGCCGATGATATCAGCGTGGAGAATACGCTAGAGCAAGGCTTGAATATCTTGGCCAAATTACCAAGCATCATCTGCTATGCCTATCAGAGCAAGATGCATCGCTATAATAAGAAATCATTGGTCATCCATCCGGTTCAGCAAAAGCTGTCCATCGCGGAAAATATTTTATATATGTTAAGGAAAGATCATCGCTTTAGTGAATTAGAGGCGAGAATTTTGGATATGATGCTAATCGTACATGCAGATCATGGCGGTGGGAATAACTCTACTTTTACAAATGTAGTCATTTCTTCTACCGGAACTGATATTTATTCTTCGATCGTTGGTGCTATTGGCAGCATGAAAGGACCTCGTCATGGAGGCGCCAATTTAAAGGTCAGTTCCATGATGAAAGAAGTTATTCGTGAAATTGGCTATACGGATAATGATGTGGAAATCAAGGCATTGTTGTATCGCATATTAAATAAGGAGTTTTATGATTGCAGCGGTCTGATCTATGGAATGGGTCATGCCATTTACACATTGAGTGATCCGCGCAGTGAGGTGTTGCAGGGTTATATTGAAAAGCTGGCTGAAAGCAAGCATAAGTCGAATGAATATGAATTCTATCAGCGTTTTGAGCGGTGTGCCAAAGAGGTAATATGGGATGTCAAAGGCATTCATGTCTCTAGTAATGTCGATTTCTATAGTGGTTTTGTATATGAGATGATGGGCATACCTGAAGATTTGTATACACCATTGTTTGTGACAGCAAGAACTGTCGGCTGGCTGGCACATAACATTGAAAATAAAGCATATGATGGCAGGATTATGCGTCCGGCTACGAAATATGTAGGAGCCGTAAAAGAGTATGTAAAAATGGAGGAGCGTTAGTATATGAAAACAATTACCGTATTTAAGGGAGATGGCATTGGGCCTGAAATTGTAGATGCCGTTTTAAAAATTTTAGAGGCTGCCAAAGCCCCCTTATCTTATGAGTGTTTTGAAGTAGGGGCAGCAGAATATGAGCGTCATGGGAAACTGATTCCGGATGCTGCCTTTGCGTCCTTTGAAAAAAATAAAGTACTTTTAAAAGCACCAATTACGACACCGATCGGTAAGGGATTTCGTTCCTTAAATGTCACGCTGCGTAATAAGTATGACCTTTACGCAAACATTCGCCCTGCGAAATCAAACAGCGCCGTAAAGACCAGATTTGAGAATGTGGATATCGTGACATTTCGTGAAAATACAGAGGATCTGTATGTCGGAGTGGAAGAACAGATTGATGAAAATACTGTACATGCGACAAAAATCATTACGCGCAAGGCAAGTGAACGTATTATTCATGATGCTTTTGCTTATGCGAAAGAGCATGGAAGAAAAAAGGTCACTTGTGTGCATAAGGCGAATATTTTGAAGATGAGTGATGGTTTGTTTTTAAATATTTTTCAAACGATTGCCAAAGAATATCCTGATATTGAGGCAGATGATAAGATTGTTGATAATGTATGCATGCAGCTAGTCATGCATCCAGAAACCTTTGACGTCATGGTCATGCCTAATCTGTATGGTGATATCGTATCAGATCTTACCAGTGGTCTAATTGGTGGTTTGGGACTTTTGCCAAGCTGCAATTTGGGTAGTGAATATGCAATGTTTGAGGCAGTGCATGGCTCTGCACCGGATATTGCCGGAAAGCATATTGCCAATCCAACCGCTTTGTTGTGGAGCGCCTGTATGATGCTAGAGAATCTAGGTATGGAAGATATTGCCACTAAGATTCGCAATGCTGTTGATGCGGTGTTAGAGGAAGCTAAGGTGCTCACTCCTGATCTTCATGGCAATGCAACTACGCAAGCTTATCGAGATGCTATCATTGCACATTTATAGACAAGAGCGTTTTCATGATATAAATAATGCCAAATATGGCAGATAGAAATAAAAATGATGCTAGGATGACGTAGTGTAAAATATACGTTATAGGGGCATCATTTTTTTTGCTGGCTCGCATGCGCGTAGCGTAACTAGAATTACGCATATAATGAGCTATGATATAGGTGAGAGTAAGTGAATATTTTGCATTCTCACATCGGGCTATGAGAATAAACATAGTATGAAAATAATCAGAAAAGTAAGAATTTCGGCAACGGTTTTATATGGTATTAATTTGTTAGAAATAAACGATCTTCCTTGTTCTTTTTAGAACATTATTGTTGAGTTTATAATCATACAGAAAATAATTAAACGCTTACATTTGTCAATGAAAGAGGTTACATAACTCACTTGTGAATACAAGATCTTTTTTCTATAATGAGGATAGCACCTGTACTCACAGGGTAAAAAAGAAAAGGGAAAGGAGAAACAATGACAAAAAAAGTATTAAAAGCTGCAACAGTGCTCATGACCTGTTCGATGGTGGTAAGCAGCATCGCTCCAACTTCTATCGTAGCGGCCACAAATCCAAAGATGGTTTCCCAAATGCAAAAAAGCATAGAGGAAATGACACTATCTGATTTTATTGGGGGAGATAAGGATGTGCAAGAAAATCGCATTCTCTTAAAAAATACGGGTGGCGATAACTTTGCGGTAAGTAATGAAATCAATGAGCTGGTCAATGATTTTCATTACAGCGCTGATGTTGAACTCACGGCTGGTGGTGAAAATTCAGCGGCTCTGGTATTTGGCATAGGGGATAAAGATAAACCTTCGACTACATGGAAAGGAGCCAATGTTGTTAGGGAACAAGATGGCAACATCATGCGTGTCTTCAAGGTCCCGGCGGGAGAAGATTATGCCGAGCAAATCCAATTAACAGATTATGATATCACGAAGAAAATTCACTTAGATCTGGATGTAAAAGCAGATGGTACCTTTATTTATAAGGTGCAAAGTGAAGGTGGCAGTTTATATCAGATGGAAGGTAAAATCGATGCATGGGTAGGAGGCTATATCGGTATTTTGACCTTTAAAACAGAAGCTGCCTATTCTAACATAAAATTTACGGACAGAACGATTCGTACCGTAGATAATTTCAAAACAAATATTGAAAATTTGAGAGGACTTCAAGGTATTTGGACAAAAGGCGAGGATGGTCTTACATCCTCTGGAACCGGTGATAACTTCGCCATATCCGATACTAAAAGTCAAGATTTTACTTATCAGGTGCATACGGTCAATAAACATGGTAAAGGCGCAGGAGCTTTATTGTTCCGTGTCGAAAACCCTAACGATCCTAAAGCTGGTTGTTATGCATTTAACGCCGATTACACAAATAACATCTTCAAATTATTTGAATTTCCAACAGGTGGCAGTTTAGCTGAAATTCCGCTAAGTGAAGTGGCACCGAATGAAGATGGTTCCTATGATTTGAAAGTTACTGTAGTTGGCTCTGATATTTATGCTTATGTCAATGGAAAAGGGGTTGCACATGTTCAGGATGATCGTCATCGTGATGGATATTTAGGCCTGCTTACTTGGGATGGCAGTGTCGTATATCAAAATTTATATTATCAAAATGAAACAGAACGTCCAAACATTTCAGAACCGGAATTAACAACACTTGCATTAAGTGATGGTGTAAGTATTACACCAGCTATTGATCCACGTACTACCATTTATGGTATGGATATAGCTGCCGGTATTGATGAAGTGACATTGAAGCCTAGTGGCAATGGAAAGGTCTATATTACGATAAAAGATCGCAATTTACGCGTGACACGTCCACGTGAAGAAGTGAAAGATGCTTATACATTGCGTGCTGATGATTTTGAAACTAACTTTGCCAATGTCATGATCAGTGTTGAACGTGATGGTTTTACAAAAACCTATCAATTTGCTGTGAATAAATGGTTTAGCAATGAGGAATTGGCAGCTCAAGAAAATCGTGCGCAGTTCCATGTAACACCACAAATCAATTTCATGAATGATCCAAATGGTATGGTATATGATTCTACCGATGGCTATTGGCATTTGTTTTATCAGTATTCACCAAATAATAACTTTTATAAACAATCATGGGCACATGTTCGTTCAAAGGATCTCGTGAATTGGGAACAACAGCCTCTAGGTATCCAGATTGATGATCTTGGATTAATCTTCTCTGGATCTGCGGTAGAAGATAAGGATAACACTTCTGGTTTCTTTACGGATAATCAAGAAGGGGATTCTAAATTAGTAGCTATTTTTACTTATCATAATGAAAAGAATGGTAAACAATCACAAGCCATTGCATATTCAAAAGATCATGGAACAACTTGGATCAAATATGAAGGAAATCCAGTCTTGCCAAATGAAGGAAATACACTTAGTGGAAATGATTTCCGTGATCCTAAAGTATTTAAGATCGATGGGGATACAAAATGGTATATGATTACTGCGGGTGGCGCTGCCCAGCTGTTTGCAAGTGAAGACTTGAAAACATGGACACGCACACAAAATCTTACGTATAAAAATGGTGATCAGATTTATTCAGAATGTCCGGGGCTTATTCCTGCAAAAGTGAATGGAACCGGTGAGCAGAAGTGGATTTATAACGGTAGTGCCGGTTTCTATGTCATCGGTCACATGGAAAGAGATGGCGATGTTTTCAAATGGGTAGCTGATACCGATCGTATCAATGTGGATTCTAATGAAGATCCATGGCGTGGTTTTGGAAAATATGCAACCATGACATTCTTTGAAGATGGTACCGGAAAGAATCGTCAAATCGGAATCAGCTGGCTGCAAGACTTTACAGAGTTTGATGGCAAGATATATAAAGGGTCACAATCTCTGCCACAGGAATATGGTTTGATAACCGATCGTGATGGTAAATATGTAGTAACTAGTAATGTGGTTGAAGAAGTCAATAAACTGCGGGACCAAGAACATATCCTATATCAGACAGCAAATAAGAAAGTTTCCGCAAACGATGATAATATATTACGTGGTGTATCAGGTATTTACTATGATGTAGAGGGTACGTTTACACTAGGCAGTAGTAAAGAATTTGGCTTTAAACTGCGTCAAGGCGGTGGAAAAGAACTTATCTATAAATACGATGTGGTAAATAAAAAGATGGTACTGGATGCTAGAAATGCTGGTCATTATATGAACAGTGGTAATTTCTCTTATCAGTTGACACCATTAGAAGGAAATAAAATCAAACTGCGTATTTTAGTTGATCAAGGTGCTGTAGAAGCATTTGGTAATGATGGTGAAGCAAATATTTCAACAACACTTTATCAAGATAATCATAATATTGCCATGTCCTTTTTCACAAACGATGGGGATGTAACGATTGATGATCTAAAGATTTATGATATGAAGTCTATGTATAGCAAAAAATCGGGAAGTGAGACGGCGAAAACACAGCTATACGTATCCGCTAAAGAGCGTGTTCATGTAGATACAGAATTCACGGTTGATGCAAATGTGTATCCAAATCTAAGTGAAATGAACGATATCAAGTGGACACTTCCTGAAGGCTTACAAATCGTTAAAGAAGAGAAAGGCAGTATTACAGTAAAAGCTTTAAAGGCCGGTGTCTATCGGATTCAGGCAACGGTAGGGGAGTTAAGTGATGAAGTTAGTGTACAAGCTATTGTACCATCACTAGATTCTAATATCACAAATTGGAATACCAATGAGGTTTGGGAAATCACTGAGGAAGGTATGGAAGGGAAAAATACCGGTGGAGATAGCTTCCAATTAAGTGATACGAAGATTTCTAAGGATCAGCCATTTGTATTAGAAGCTGATATGAGCATCAAGGAAGGTATTGCGGCCGGTTTAGTATTTGGTGTAAAAGATAAAAATGCTCCTACATCATTATGGTTCTGTGTAAATGTGGAACGTAATGAAAATGGCGCAATCGCAAAAATCTTTAAAAATATGAATGGCCAAGACTGGCATATTGATAAACTATTACCACCAGCAATTGTGGATGCGGATACATATCATTTGAAGGTTGCTTATGATGGTAAGGGAACCTTGACCTATTATGTGAATGATCTACAGATTGCACAGAAAAGTGATGCAGATATTGTAGATGGCTATATTGGTGTACAAACCTTTAGATCTACAACCGTCTTTAATCATATAAAGGTGGCATTCCCACAAGCAGTTGTAAACGATGTTACATTGCCTGAAGAGGTACTAGTAGCCTTTAAAGAAAATAATGTGACAGCGAAACTGCCAAAAGATGTCATGGTAACATTGGATAATGGAAATGTGTTAAAAGAAACGATTTCTTGGGATCTTAGCAACATCGATACTGCTGTATCTGGTGATTACAAGGTCAAAGGCACAGTTTTAGGAAAAGAAGTAGAATTACGTGTCTTTGTACAGGCTGATAAAACAGCTTTGAAGAAGATCATCGAGCAGGCAGATACGTATGAAGCAGATGCTTATACAGAAGAAAGTTATCTGAATCTTATGACAGTTGTAACAAAAGCAAGGGAAGTTCTGAAAGATGATAAGGCAACACAGGATGCTGTAAATGCACAGGTAACAGCAATCGAAAAAGCTATTGCAGCTTTGGAAAAGGAAGAAAAACCAATTGTTGTAGATAAAGCAGAACTGAAAAAAGCGTTAGATAAAGCTAAAGCTGTACAGGCAGATGGCTACACAAGTGCAAGCTATGCGA